>NZ_JAKKUT010000006.1 GCF_029582805.1 Candidatus Synechococcus calcipolaris G9
GATTATGTTCGCCTTGTGGGTGTAGATCCAAAACTGAAAAAGCGGTTGATGGAAACCATTATTCAGCGGCCCAATGGCAAGGGCAGTAATAATGGCTCCAGTACGCGGGGTAAGGGATTTGCTCCCACCCCATCGGCCAAATCTAGCTCTAGTTCCTCTAGCCGTTCCCACTCCAGTTCGAGTCGTTTGAGTGGGGATGTGGTGAATCAGGTGCGTCAGCTTCTACAGAGCGGGTTTCGCTTAGGCATTGAACATGTGGATGCCCGTCGTTATCGGACGGGGTCTTGGCAGAGTGGGCCGCAGCTTCAGGTCACCCGTGAACCGGAGGCGATCGCCGCTGTTGAGGCCTGTTTACAGGAATACCCTGGGGAATACGTGCGCTTGATTGGGATTGATCCGACGGCGAAACGGCGGGTTGCCGAAATCATGCTTCAGCAAGCCCATAAATAACTCCCTTTTTCTGGCATTGCCGCAAGGCTCCTAATGTATTTGCCTCCCCTTTCTCTCCCGGCTTATCCAGAAACGCGCATGATTGGTGATGTTATTGTTCATCCTCAAGCGGTTCTGGGGGCTGGGGTTCTCCTTTGGGCAGAGGAAGGGAGTCGCATTCGCATTGGCCCTGGGGTGTGTATTGGTATGGGTTGTATTCTCCATGGACGCGATGGGTGTTTAGAGATTGGAGAAGGGGCCAATCTGGGGGCTGGGGTGCTAATTATGGGGTCTACCACGGTGGGGTATCAGGCCTGTATTGGTGCAGGGACAACGATTTTAGCCGGGGCGATCGCCCCTGGGGCCGTCATATCGCCGGGGTCTTTAATCGGGGATACCAGCCGCCCAGCACCAGCCCAACCAAAACCGACTGAGGCAGCACCGACTCAAAAAATAAGTGCCACTAGTGAAACATACGTTTATAGCCATAAAACTGAAACGATTCCCAACCAAACCACTGATCCATGGCTTTCCCAAGAACAGTCTGTGCCAGAAAGTAGTACGGAGTCTTTCTCTCCACCGATCAACCAACCGCACCAGACCAATTCATCTCATACCCCTCCCGATCAGGTTAAAGAAGTTAATCCAACCGAGATACCGACACCTGCTCAAGTGGGTCTTGCTGAGATCGGTTCTGGGGATAGCCATCCGCCGCCGTCAGAGATCACTACTACCTCCAAGGATGATCATCTAACCCGACCCAATGAGCCGAAAACAATCTATGGCCAGGCCTATGTCAATCGGATGATGACAAAAATGTTTCATTACCGTGGGCAAAGTTAAGATTCCGGGAAGCCCTCTTTTTGCTGCGTA
The DNA here is from genome assembly GCF_029582805.1 of Candidatus Synechococcus calcipolaris G9. Classification (NCBI taxonomy): domain Bacteria; kingdom Bacillati; phylum Cyanobacteriota; class Cyanophyceae; order Synechococcales; family Synechococcaceae; genus Synechococcus; species Candidatus Synechococcus calcipolaris. The sequence continues at coordinate 1,303 of NZ_JAKKUT010000006.1, forward strand.
GTAGCATAGGAGAATATTCGCCTGTGGGTATGATCTGCCCCAAGCCAAGCTGCGATTGATTGAATAGGAGGCGATCGCCCATGACAGGTGTTATCAAACCAGCCATCCTCACCCTTGAAGCCTTTCTGAAACAACCAGAAACAACACCAGCCAGCGAATTTATTGACGGTCGAGTGGAGCAAAAACCGATGCCCCAGGGAAAGCACTCCCGTCTGCAACTTCGATTTTGTGATCAGGTTAATGAGTCTGCCGAGTCCGCTCAGATCGCGATGGCATTCCCGGAACTGCGGTGTACATTTGCAGGGCGGTCGATCGTGCCTGATGCCGCTGTGTTTTGCTGGGAACGCATTCCATTTGATGCCGATGGTGAAGTCGCTAATGCCTTTGAGACACATCCAGACTGGACGGTGGAAATCCTTTCGCCAGATCAAACAACAACTAAGGTAATTCGTAATATTTTGCACTGCATGAAGCATGGTTCCCTATTGGGTTGGTTGATTGATCCAGAAGAGCGGGTAATTTTGGTGTTTCACCCAGAGCAAGCACCGACTGAATTGGTGGGTGATGAGGTGCTGCCTGTGTTACCGGGTTTAGCATTGGTGCTCACTGTGAATGATGTGTTTGCCTGGTTAAAGGGCAGACCTCGATCATGGTAAATCTGTAATTTCTAAGGAGAGATCATGCAACTTCAACGCACCATTAAATCGTTCATTCATCTAGGAGATCAAAGCGGTTATATCGCTGAATGTTTAGAAATATCAGTTGTAACCCAAGGCGAAACCCTAGATGAGGTCGTCAAAAACCTGCAAGAAGCCATTGCGCTCCATCTGGAGGGTGAAGATCTAGCAGAGTTTGGCTTAGTCGATGATCCTTCAGTTTTGGTAACTTTTGAATTGCAGCCCAGCTATGCCGAGGCTTAAACGTCTTTCAGGTGCTGAAGTTGTTGACATTCTGGAGCAATTTGGCTTTCAGGTCTACAGTCAACGAGGAAGCCACGTCAAACTACGCCGAGTCAGTACAGCGCACAAAGAAACGCTCACCGTTCCTATTCATCGTCAGCTAGACACGGGAACTTGTCGCTCAATCTATAGACAGGCTTGCCGCTACATTCCAGAAACCGAACTTTTTTCTTATTTCTATCAGTAATGAAAAATTAATTCCCTTGACGTAATTTATCCAGCACCGAGCGATCTTCCAGAGTTGAGGTATCTCCCGAAACTTCTTCACCGGAGGCGAGCGATCGCAACAGGCGACGCATAATCTTACCAGATCGAGTTTTGGGCAGGGCATCACTAAAACGAATCTCTCCCGGTCGGGCTAGGGCCCCAATTTCAGAAACGACGTGTTGCTTCAGTTCTTTTGCTAGGGTTTCGCTGGCCTTAGCTTCACTATCTAGGGTAATAAAGGCAACAATTTCTTCGCCCTTGAGAGCATCCGGCTTGCCAACTACGGCAGCTTCAGCAACGGCTGGATGGGACACCAATGCCGATTCAATTTCCATGGTTCCCAAGCGATGCCCAGACACACTGATCACGTCATCCACCCGGCCCATCACCCAGAAATAGCCGTCCTCATCCTTGCGGGCCCCATCTCCGGCAAAATATAGATATTGCCCATCCTTGGGGGGAATATGTTCCCAGTAGGTGCGGCGGAAGCGTTCCGCATCTCCATACACCGTTCGCATCATGCCGGGCCAGGGGTGACGTACGACTAAATAGCCCCCCTGATTGGCCGGGACAGGATTACCCTCTAAATCCACAATATCCGCCAAAATTCCAGGGAAGGGCCGTGTGGCAGAACCGGGTTTCATGGGAATGGCCCCTGGCAGGGATGTGATCATGTGACCGCCCGTTTCCGTTTGCCACCAGGTATCCACAATCGGACAGCGATCGCCACCGATGACGCGGTAGTACCACATCCAAGCTTCCGGATTAATGGGTTCCCCCACCGTTCCTAAAAGACGCAGGGACGAAAGATTCCGGGCTTTGGGCAGGTGTTCCCCCATTTTGATAAAGGCGCGAATGGCCGTGGGAGCCGTGTAAAAAATTGTGACTCCGTACTTTTCAATCACATCCCAAAAGCAGCCCGGATTGGAGGCACGGGGGGCCCCCTCATACATGAGGGTGGTGGCTCCATTGGAGAGGGGGCCATAAACGATATAGCTATGGCCGGTAATCCAACCCACATCGGCGGTACACCAGTACACATCCGTATCCTGGAGGTCAAACACCCATTTTGTCGTGACATGGGTATAGAGGTTATAGCCGCCGGTGGTATGAACCACACCCTTGGGTTTGCCGGTAGAACCAGAGGTATAAAGGACAAAGAGCATATCTTCGCTGTCCATGGGTTCTGCAGGACAGTCCGCCGATGCGGTTTTTTGCAACTCATGCCACCAGTGATCTCGACCCGGCTCCATGGCAATATCCTGCTGGGTGCGCTTGACAACGAGGACATTTTCCACGGAAGGCACTGCCTGATTGGCTAAGGCTTTGTCCACCTGTTCTTTGAGGGGGACGATGGCATCTTTGCGCCAGCCCCCATCCGCCGTAATTACCAGCTTGGCCTGGGCATCAATGAGGCGATCGCGCAGGGCTTCGGCACTAAATCCACCAAAAACAACGGAATGGGCGGCTCCAATGCGGGCACAGGCCAACATGGCGATCGCCGCTTCCGGGATCATCGGCATATAGACCCCGACCAAATCTCCTTTTTTCACCCCCAATTGCTTGAGAACATTGGCAAATTGGCAAACCTCTCGATAGAGTTGGGCGTAGGTAAGGGTACGACTATCCCCCGGCTCCCCTTCCCAGATCAGGGCCGCTTTGTTTTTGCGCCAGGTGGTGAGATGCCGATCTAAGCAGTTGTAGGAAATATTGATTTTGCCATTGACAAACCATTTCGCAAAGGGCGGCTGCCAATCTAAAACCTGATCCCAATGCTGAAACCAATCCAACTCCTGGGTGGCTAATTCGGCCCAAAAGGTCTGTGGGTCTGCCTGGGCTTTGCTGTAGAGTTCCTCGTAGGCTGCCAAGGAATTGATTTGTGCCGTCTCCACAAATGCGGCATCGGGCTTAAATGAGCGGTTTTCCTGAAGAATGGATTCAATCGTTACATCAGCCATAGGAGAACATTCCTGTGCGGGTCTTCTTGCATTATCATCCGAAGGGGAACCACCCCAAAAATACTTATAGAATACTTAACTTACTTAAAAAGCTACTTTCACGGATAACACTAGATGACGGCCGCGATCGCTTGGTCGAGTTACCGATAAGCTAGGAAAATGCGTGACAATCTCTGTAAATACCTAGCCGAAAAATATCCCACCGCCTTTACCCAGTGGCTCATCAAGGATTCCTCAGAAGATGTATCCATCCTGAAAACCGAACTGAATCTCGAACCCATTCGAGCGGATTCCGTAACCTTGGTACAAACCCAAAACTGTATTCTCCATTTAGAGTTTCAGGTTGAGCCAGAACCAACCCTGCCTTTGCGGATGCTCGACTATTGGCTAAGAATCTATCGCACCTATCACTGTGAAATTGTCCAAGTTTTGATCTTGCTAAGACGGACAAAAGTGCATGTGCCCAATGTGTTCGAGTTGCCAAGCACCATTCATCGCTACCGAGTGGTTAAACTCTGGGAAGAAGAACCCAACCAATTTTTTCAGATTCCTGCCTTATTACCCTTTGCGGTTCTTGGAAAAACCGAAAACGAAGAAGTTCTATTGCAGACCGTAGCTAATCAAATTAGCCAGATTGAATCTGAGCAGACTCGGCAAGAACTGAGTACCGTCGTCCAACTACTGGCTGGGTTACAGTACAGTAAGGAGCTTATTCAAAGCATTTTTCGGGAGGGAATGATGCGGGAATCAGTGATTTATCAAGAGATTCTTCAGGAAGGGGAACGCAAAGGACGACAAGAAGGACGACAAGAGGGACGGCAAGAAGGTCAACGGGAGGAAGCCTGTACCCTCATCCTGCGTCAACTCACTCGTCGAGTGGGGCCCATCCCTGAATCTTTCGCGACCCAAATTAATCATCTATCCCTCGATCAATTGGAATCCTTGGGGGAAGCCCTGCTAGATTTCAGTGCCATGAATGACCTAGAACAGTGGTTTCAGGGAGTAAGTTAATAAACCATCAATATTAACCAAAAGAAATGTAAAAAATCCTTGACAGCCAGGGATTCCATCGCTATGTTTGAGGGTATTCCCATTTCTTGCTAAGGAAATGCTAAAAACAATCCGTCAGTGGTTCACTCCTGTTGCCGTATTAGGTTGTCTTCTTCCCTCCCCTGCCCTAGCCCAGATTACACCAGCCGTTGGGGGCACAGGTACAGTCGTTACAGTAAATGGACAGCAATTTGACATTGGTGGCGGTGCCTTTTCCAGGGATGGGCAGAATCTATTTCACCTATTCCAGAAATTTGGCTTGAACGAGGGTCAGATTGCTAATTTTTTATCCAATTCCAAGGTTCAAAATATCCTGGCGGGCGTGAATGGTGGCGATGTCAGCTATATCAATGGACTCATCCAGGTAATGGGAGGCAACAGCAACCTCTATCTCCTTAATCCGGCGGGAATTGTTTTTGGCCCCAATGCCCAGCTAAACGTACCAGCAGCGTTCCATGCCTCCACCGCCCAACGGGTGCATTTTGACGGCGGTATTTTTGACATTAATGGGTTTAATGACTACGCCAACCTAGTGGGAAACCCCACCGGGTTTGAGTTTTTAAGTACGGGAATTATTGTCAATGAAGGGAATTTAGCCGTTAGCCCAGGGCAGAATTTAACGTTGATGGGTCATCAGGTGTTCAATACAGGAACCCTTTCGGCACCGGGGGGAACGATCACGATTCAGGCAGTACCAGAAACGGGCATGGTACGAATTTCCCAGGAGGGAATGATCCTTAGTTTAGAGATTCCAGCGGATCGGATTCCTGAAGATGGGGTGATTGAAGCGGTGGATTTACCCCGATTGATTACGGGAGGAGAAGATCGTCCACGGGTGAATAGTGTGGTACACAATGCCGATGGCTCGATTAGTTTGGTGCATGACCCCAATAGGGTGAATGTGCCAGTGGAGGGAGCAACGGCGGTTGCCAGTGGCACCTTTGATGTCTCGAATCCCGAGGGATTAGGGGGACAGATCAATGTCCTGGGTCAAAATGTGGCAATGCTTAATGCCCAATTGAGAGCCGATGGCGAAACGGGTGGTGGCACAATCTTGGGAGGTGGGGATTACCTGGGGGGTAGTGCAGGCACAGGTCGCCTAGATAGTAGTTTCAATGCCCAGAATTTGTTTGTAGACAGCAACACCGTCATGAATGCGGATGCGGTGACTCAGGGTAACGGTGGGACAGTCATTAATTGGGCGGATAACAGTACGGTGTTTCAGGGAATGATCTCAGCCCGTGGGGGAGCCTTAGGCGGTGATGGTGGGTTTGTGGAAACCTCTGGACGAGAAGTTCTCCACGCAACAGGTCGTGTCGATGCTAGTGCACCATTAGGAAATCCGGGGGTATGGTTACTTGATCCTTTCAATGTCACAATCAGCGACAGTACAGCTGGGGGCAGTTTCAATAGTGGCAGTCCTAATATTTTTACTCCTAATGCCGACAATGCCACGGTTCTGAATACCACCATCAATGCATCGCTCAATGGCGGAACGAGTGTCACCATTACCACCGGACTCACCGGATCCCCTGGTGCACAAGCAGGGAATATTAGGGTCAATGCTCCCATTAGCAAAACAATGGGTGGAAATGCCACATTGCTTCTGGAAGCTGCCAACAATATTGAAATTAATTCTCCAATTTCCCTGGGTGCCAACGGCAATCTAACGTTACAGTCCGGGGGAAGTGTCACTCAAAATGGAGCAGGAGTGATTACCGCCAATGGTTTAGAACTTTTAGGAGCTGGTACCTTTACCCTGACGAATACCAGTAACGACATCAATACCCTGGCTGGAAATACTACTGGTGCCATTAGTTTCACCGATGCCAATAGCTTCACCGTGGGAACCGTTAACAGCACCACAGGCATCCAGTCTGCAGGAAATATTACTCTCTCTGCCTTGGGTACCGGCAATATCACAGTGCAAGCGGGGATCAATAGCATTCAGAGTACAGGGGGAATAACCACTTTGGATGCCGCTAATGACATTTTCTTGGGTACAGCATCTAACTTTGGGGATACCCGTGGTCAAAAGCTAGTTCTTAACGCAGGGCAAGATCTTGTCATTGCTAACCAAACCTTTGCTCAAGCTGATGGTAGTGGCGGTATTGAAGTGACCACGGGCAGAAATTTTAGTATTGTCGATAGTGGTTCCCTCCTCAACAGTAATGGTGGCAACGCTCCGATCAACATTGAAGTGGGCGGTGTTTTCACATTAAATAGTGTAACCTCTGGGGTCGGAGCAAATAACGGCAATATCACGATCACGACCGATCAAATAGCCCTGACATCCGGCACGATCGGCAGTACAGGTCAACTCCTCATTCAACCCCTTACCCCAACAGAAAGTATTGGTATTGGCACTGGGGCAGCGGGAACCCTTCGCCTGGATACTGACGAAATTGGCCGCTTAGGGAATGGATTTAGTCAAATCACGATTGGTAGCGCAACCGGCAGCGGCAATGTTGATATTCGGACGGCGGCATTTCAGGACAATGTATTAATTCGCACACCCACAGGTACAGGCACAATCAATCTCAACGGCAACCTATCCACTGGAACAGGTACGGAAGCAGGCACCATTACCTTACAGGCCGGGGAAAGTATTATTGGCAACTCTGGCAGCAGTATTACGACCCAAAACCAGGCCATTACCCTCAATAGCGATCGAGATGCCACCAATGGCGGAGCAATTCAGTTAATCGGCACAAACATTACCAGCAATGGCGGCAACATTACCCTGGGGGGTGGAGCAGATCCATCAACCACAGCAGCCATAGGAACAGCCGCGAATAACATTGGCATTGAACTCAATGGCGCAAACCTGAATGCTGGAGCAGGAAGCATCAGCCTGCAAGGACAAGGCTTTAACTCAGGCAGTAATAACTACGGCATTTATCAACACGCTGGCGCTCAAGTCAGCACCACCAGTGGCAACATTACCTATTCCGGCGAGGGGGGCACCGGTGGTCAAGAGAATTTTGGCATATTCCTCTCCGGAACCGGATCAAGTACCACCAGCACCACTGGCACCATTAACCTGATGGGAACATCCGTTGCGACCACGGGCGGATCAAATTCTGGCATTCGCTTGGTCAACGGGCAAGTGAGTGGGGGAGGTAATATCTCACTCACTGGTACGGGTGGCAATGGCGATTCTTTTAATGATGGGATTGTACTGCTAGACAATACTCTGGTTCAGGGCGACGGCAATGCCTCAATTACTTTAACGGGTACCGGGGGACTGGGCACAGGGAATCTGAACAGGGGAATTGTGCAACAGAATGGGGCAAGGGTCATTACAGCCAATGGCAACATTATCTATTCCGGCGAGGGGGGTAGTGGTGTAAATACTAACCTTGGAATTGATTTAACTGGGGCAAGTACGACCATTACAAGCGGGGCTGGAGATATCAGTCTCACGGGTACTGGCGGGGGCAGTGGAGGTTTTAACTATGGCATTTTCCAACAGTTAGGCGCACAGGTCTTTACCGGGACTGGCAATATTTCCTATGAAGGGACAGGTTCGGGTACTGCTGATAGTATTCGGACTCAGGATGGCAGTAATCTCATCGGCAACGGGACGACTTCCGGGAATATTACGCTGACGGCACTCACTAATGGCATTACCTTGAATGATGTCACTCTTGAAACAACGGGTGATATTCAAATCAATTCCCCTGGCAATGTTACCCAGTCCAATAGTTCATTACTTGCCTCTGGTTTAGAACTCTTAGGAGCCGGTAACTTTACCCTCAATAGTGAGACCAATAACATCACTACCCTAGCGGGGAATACCACTGGTGCTATTAGCTTTACCGATGCCAACAGTTTTACAGTCGGAACGGTCAACACAGTCGGCCTCAGCAGTGGCAACACCATCGATCTCCAGGCCATTTCCGGCAACATCACCCTAGCCAGCAACACCCCGATGAGTTCAACCGCAGGCCCCATTACGTTACAGGCCGGGGAAAGTATTTTTGGCAACTCTGGTAGCAGCATTACGACTCAAAACCAAGCCATTACTCTCAATAGCGATCGAGATGAAACCAATGGCGGGGCAATTAACCTCACTGGAACCACAATTACCAGCAACGGTGGCAACATTACCTTGGGTGGTGGGGCAGACCCATCAACCACAGCAGCCGTAGGAACATCCACAAATAATGTTGGCATTGAACTGAATGGGGCAAACCTGACCGCTGGAGCAGGTGACATTAGTTTACGGGGACAAGGATTTGACAGTGGTAGTAATAACTACGGCATTTCTCAGCAAAATGCAGCCCAAGTCAGCACCACCAGTGGCAACATTAGTTATGACGGCGAGGGCGGCACCGGTGGTCTGGAGAATTTTGGCATATTTCTCTCTGGAACCGGATCAAGCATCACCAGCACCACTGGCATCATTAACCTGACAGGAACATCAGTTGCGACAACTGGGGGATCAAATTCTGGCATTCGCTTGGTCAACGGGCAAGTGAGTGGGGGAGGTAATATCTCACTCACCGGTACGGGTGGCAATGGCGATTCTTTCAATGATGGTGTTGTCCTTCTAGATAATGCTCTAATTCAGGGCGACGGCAATGCCTCAGTTACTTTATCCGGTACAGGGGGACTGGGCACAGGGAATCTGAACAGGGGAATTGTGCAACAGAATGGGGCAAGGGTCATTACAGCTAATGGCAACATTATCTATTCAGGCACAGGCGGCAATGGCACAAATGACAACTATGGAATTTATCTAGACGGAACCAATACACAAATTCGCAGTGATAATGGCGCAATCTCGCTAACCGGAACCGGACAAGGCAGCGGCACCAATAACCACGGCATTTTTCAAGAAGAAGATGCCCAAGTGAGTACAACAGGTACCGGCAACATCACTTATGACGGAACAGGCGGCAATGGGACAAATGATAACTATGGTATTTATCTAAGTGGAGCGAATACAACCGTCCGCAGTACCTTGGGGGGCAACATTTCCCTTACTGGCATAGGCCAAGGGACGACAACATTTAACTTTGGTATCTTTCAATCTGAAGCCCAAGTCACCACCACCAATAATGGCACGATCACTTATATGGGAACGGGTGCAAACGGCACCAGCGGGAATATTGGAACCTATGTAATCGGTTCAGCAGCGCGAATTACTACTGTGGATGGGGCAATTTCTCTAACTGGATTTGGTCAAGGGAGCCAGCAACAAAACTTTGGTATTTATCAAGTCAATGGCGCTCAAGTCATTAGTGGGGCTGGCAATATTACCTATGCCGGAACTGGGGGTGATGGCACTGGCGGTAACTCGGTAGTTGGCAATCATGGGATTCACCTGGCCCAGGCAAACACTCTGGTACAGAGCGGTAGTGGTGCCATTAGCTTTACTGGAACTGCCCAAGGCAGTACCTCTGATAACTACGGCATTTATCAACACACTGGTGCTCAAGTTAATACTACCAGTGGCAACATTACCTACACCGGAGCGGGTGGCAATGGGACAAATGACAACTATGGAATTTATCTAGACGGAACCAATACACAAATTAGCAGTGATAACGGCACAATCTCGCTGACCGGAAACAGCGGCGGAACTGGAACCAAGAACTACGGCATTTCTCAGCGAAATGCAGCCCAAGTCAGCACCACCAGTGGCAACATTAGTTATGACGGCGAGGGGGGCACTGGTGGTCTGGAGAATTTTGGCATCTTCCTCTCCGAAACCGGATCAAATATCACCAGCACCACTGGCACCATTAACCTGACGGGAACATCAGTTGCGACAACTGGCGGATCAAATTCTGGCATTCGCTTGGTCAACGGGCAAGTGAGTGGGGGAGGTAATATCTCACTCACTGGTGAGGCGGGCAATGGCGATTCTTTCAATGATGGTGTTGTTTTGCTAGATAATGCTCTGATTCAGGGCGACGGCAATGCCTCAATTACTTTAACGGGTACCGGGGGAGTTGGCACAGGGAATCTGAACAGGGGAATTGTGCAACAGAATGGGGCAAGGGTCATTACAGCCAATGGCAACATTATCTATTCCGGCGAGGGGGGTAGTGGTGTAAATACTAACCTTGGAATTGATTTAACTGGGGCAAGTACGACCATTACGAGCGGGGCTGGAGATATCAGTCTCACGGGTACTGGCGGGGGCAGTGGAGGTTTTAACTATGGCATTTTCCAACAGTTAGGCGCACAGGTCTTTACCGGGACTGGCAATATTTCCTATGAAGGGACAGGTTCGGGTACTGCTGATAGTATTCGGACTCAGGATGGCAGTAATCTCATCGGCAACGGGACGACTTCCGGGAATATTACGCTGACGGCACTCACTAATGGTATTACCTTGAATAATGTCACTTTTGAAACGACAGGTAATATTCAAATCAGTTCCCCTGGCAATGTCACTCAAAATGCTGTTTCATCATTGCAAGCAACGGGTTTAGAACTTCTTGGAGCAGGCAATTTTACTCTCAATCAAGCCAATGAAATTGGTGCATTAGCCGCAAATACGACCGGAACCATTAACTTCACCACCACCCAAGACCTTGACCTCAGTACCGTTAACACCACCAATGGCATTACAGCCGATACCCTGATTCTGAATATCACGGGCGGACTGAGCCAAAGCCAACCCATCACCCTCCAAAACCTAGGTATTACAGCCACAGGGGATGTACTGCTAGAAAATCCCACCAATGAAATTCAAACCCTAGGAGCTGATCTGAATTTCACAGGCGAGTTGAGCGTGGTGACAACCACTGATTTAACCATTGATACCGTCAATCCCGATGGCATCGAAAATGCAGTAGCGGTACTCCTGCAAGCCGGAGGCGATATTATTCTCGATCAAGAGATTAATGTCATTGATGATATTACGCTCGTAGCGGCTAACAACTTTATTAATAATGCCGGAGCCAATGCCCTCCAACCTAGTTCGGGTCGTTGGTTGGTCTACTCTACCCGTCCAGAGGCAAATCAACCCGGTGGCTTAACGGGGTCTGAGCAATTTGGTTTGACCTATCCAGGGGTACCCAGTTTTGCAGGGAATGGCTTTATCTTCTCCGAGGCAGCCCCAATTGCCCCGCTTGCACCGCCCAGTCTAACCCAACCCCTCATTGTCACGACAATCTCAACAACAACCATCACAACCCCAGGAGTGACTCCGCAGCCCTCACAGGCACCCCCTCCTCAAACACCCACTACCGAAAATCCACTATCCGTGCTAACTCCGGTAGATTTACCCTTACCCTCAGGATTATCCACCATTTTACAAGGTCAAGAAGAAGACGAGATGCCCTTAGAGCAAAGCCTCTGTCAATTGCTCGAAGAAGGAGAGGAGATAGTCTTAGAGATTGATGGTGTGCCCGTCGAGTCTGCCCTAGTAGAGGAATGCCGTGAGGTATCCTAGAAGATAGATAAGAGATCAAGCCCTAGGGTTGAAACCATGGCAACCACCGCCGATGATGTGTGGCGTTTACTGGGTGAACTTGCCGAAGCCCAAAAAGAAACCGAACGCCGATTTCAAGAAACAGAGCAGCTTCTCAAGGAGCAATCCCAGGAAGCAGAACGCCGCTTTCAGGAAACAGAGCAAATTCTTAAAGACCAAGCTCGCAAAACCGATCGCCAAATCCAGCAAGTCAATCAACAAATTGGTAACTTAGGTAACCGCCTCGGCGAATTTGTCGAATGGCAAGTCCGTCCCGCTGCCGTCCGTCTCTTTCGAGAACGGGGAATTGATGTCCATGAACTCCATGCCGATATTTCTGTTAGCCGACCGGAAGGAGCCATTGAAATTGACCTACTTGTGGTGAACGAGACCGATGTGATTTTGATTGAAGTGAAAAGCAAACTCAGTCAAACCGATGTGGATGAACATTTAGAGCGGTTAGCCAAATTCAAAGACCTGATGCCTCGTTATCGTCAAATGAATGCAATGGCCGCCGTTGCCGCCATGGTAATTCCCGCCGATGTTGCCCTCTATGCCTACCGCCAGGGATTATTTGTCCTAGCTCAGTCCGGCGATAGTATTATTATTCTCAATGATGATAAATTCCAGCCTAAAACCTGGTAGCCGCCTCCATTTCCGAGCAACTGCTTACCCTAAAACAGAGAAATGCGAGACAATCTTTATATATACATAGCCAAAAACTATACTACTCCATCAATTTCTAGGAATTTTTCTTTTTTGTCATGCAAAATACTGGATCGGCCAGGGGGGAAAGCGACAGAGTATTTTTCAGGTAGGTATTTGCCGAGATTAACTAAGACCAACTATGATTAATCGATATACTTACTTTAAGTTTTATGATTCAGCCCTATGGCTAATGTAGAAATCTATACATGGACGTTCTGTCCCTTTTGCATCCGAGCAAAGCAACTCTTGAGCCAAAAAGGGGTGGAGTTTACGGAATATAATATTGATGGCGACGAAGCGGCCCGGCAAGTAATGGCAGATCGGGCCCAAGGGCGCAGATCCCTACCACAAATTTTTATTAACGATGAACCGATTGGTGGCTGCGATGATCTCCATCGCCTGGATGCTCAGGGTAAGCTAGAACTGCTACTACAAACCTCTGCCTGAGGGCGGAACTTGAAAATCGCGTTTATTACTGATCCGATTCAACACCTCGATCCTGGCCATGATACGAGTGTGGCAATCATGGAGGCTGCCCAACACCAAGGTCATGAGATTTGGGTGGGGGGTATTCAGGACTTGAGTGTGGTCAATAGCCAAGCTTGGGGCAATTTGCAGCCAGTGCAGTTGCATCCTGTGGAATTAATTGACGATCATTGGCAGGCCCAACCCCATTGGTTTCAAGTGGGGCCCCCGGAATTCGTTTGTTTGCAGGATTTTGCAGCGGTCTGGATGCGTAAAGACCCGCCAGTGACGACGGCCTATCTCTATGCCACCTATTGTCTAGACTATATTGAGCCCCGATCCACGTTGGTAATTAATTCTCCCCAAGGACTACGCCAAGCTAATGAAAAAATGTATGCGTTGCAGTTCCCAGGGGTCATTCCCAAAACCATTGTTTCCCAGAACAAAGCCCAAATTCGTCAGTTTGTCCAAGGGGAAGGTCAGGCCGTTCTAAAACCCCTGGGTGGAAAGGCCGGAGAAGGAATTTTGTTTCTACAGGCCGGCGATCGCAACCTTAATTCCATGATTGAAATTAGTACGGATCGGGGCACATTACCGGTGATGATCCAGGAATATTTACCGGCGGCCAAGGATGGGGATAAACGGATCATTCTCTTGGATGGGGAACCCATTGGAGCCGTGAATCGAATTCCGACGGGGGATGAATTCCGAGGTAATATGGCCACCGGCGGCCGCGTTGCTATGACAGACATTAATGACCGCGATCGCCAGATTTGTGCCCAGTTAGCACCCACCCTGCGGCGAGATGGCCTATTTTTTGTGGGTATTGATGTGATTGGCGGCTATTTAACGGAAGTGAATGTGACAAGTCCCACCGGAATCCGGGAAATTGATCGTCTTAGCCACCAGCGTTTGGGCGATCGCATCATTCACTGGCTCACAACGACTCGACAGGAGATCCCCTAATCAATCCCCTATGAATACCCCATTGATTTTAGTTGCCGGTGGTGCGGGCTATATTGGTTCCCACGTTGTCTTAGCCTTGCAGGAGGCGGGCTTTGGTGTGGTGATTCTCGACAATTTGGAGCATGGCCATCGGGAATTAGTCGAAGGCGTTCTCGGCGCAAAGCTCGTGGTGGGTGATACCCGCGATCGCGCCCTCCTCAAGGATTTATTTAGCCAGTTCCCGATTCAGGCGGTGATGCACTTTGCGGCCTATATCAACGTGGGAGAATCTGTCAGCCAACCCGATCGCTACTATAGCAATAATGTCAGTGGCTCCTTAAACCTCCTCCAGGCAATGGTTGAGGCCCAGGTTGATTGTTTTGTGTTTTCGTCTACGGCCGCAGTCTATGGCATTCCTTGCCAAGTACCCATCCCCGAAACCCACCCCCGTGAACCCATTAATCCCTACGGGATGTCCAAGCTCATGGTGGAACATATCCTGGAAGATATGGAACGGGCCTACGGGTTACGCTCGGTGAGCTTTCGCTACTTTAATGCTGCGGGTGCAGATCCCCAGGGACGATTGGGGGAGGATCATCACCCTGAAACCCATCTCATTCCCTTAGTGCTCCAGACTGCCCTAGGCCAACGCCCCCACATTACGGTTTTTGGTACGGATTATGATACCCCCGATGGCACCTGTATTCGGGATTATATTCATGTTTGCGATCTGGCTCAGGCCCATGTGTTGGGTTTAAGGTACCTGCTGGATGGTGGCCCCTCAGAGGTGTTTAATTTGGGGAATGGCAATGGCTTTTCGGTTCGGGAAGTCCTTGATACAGCCCTAAAGGTAACCCAAAAAGAAATTAATATTATTGATGGCGATCGCCGTCCTGGGGATCCAGATATTTTAGTGGGCAGTTCTGCAAAAGCCCAAAAAGAACTGGACTGGCAACCCCAATACAGCCAGTTAGATCAGATTATTCAGGATGCTTGGGTCTGGCATCAACATCGCCATGGCTAGGTTGTTTCTGGTTGACTGGCAAACCTAAAACTGGGACGTGGGAATATTTAGGGGCAGTTCCAGCCTGATCCTCACGATTTTGTAACAACCATGGTGGATTGTGGCCCATAGATCAGCCAGAATAGAGTTATATTGCAAATTAAGACGTAACTAGGACACTTCCGAATGGGAGTCCTTTGGCTCACAGGCTTCTTAGAGCCAAAATGTCCCAACACTCTACTCCCTTGCAATATTCTTGATTTTACAAAGGGAAGTAACTATTCAATTTTTTCAGAATCTCAGTCCACACACAGATCCTTGCTCAAATTTTTTTAGGGAGGGCAAGCCAATGACACAAGCACTAACCATGTCTGCAATTCTGAGTAAAGTCGCTCAGTTAGGGTTTCCTAAAAAATATATTAAAGAGATGGGGCTTCCTAGTTGGTGGGCCGATGAACTGAATAAGAATCCTGCAAGCGTTCTTGAAGGAGCTGGCCACATTGCTCAACGCCTAAACTTAGATCTAAAAAGCCTCCTCGCTGAGAACGAAAGTCCCCAGTTTAAGCCGTTGCCCCATACCAAGTTTAAGTATCATCTCCAGGGGAAAAAAAATATTCCTGAAATGGCCCATCAACTTGCTTCCTGGCTGGCCGAAGTTGTTGCCAAAGTAACAGCGACTGAGTATCGCCCTATTCCCGATAATGCTCCTCAAATCCGTGCTGAAATTCTTGCTCAGTATCCCCAAGTAACCCTAGAGAGCTTATTAGCCTACTGCTGGGAACACGGGATCGCCGTAGCCTACTTTAACCACTACCCAGATAAAAGTCGCAAAATCACTGGTATGATTCAGTGGCAAGACTCTAAGCCTGTAATCATTCTTAGTGGTAAATCAACCATTCCAGCCCGCCTAGCCTTTAACTTAAGCCACGAGCTAGGGCATTTAGCCTTGGGACACATTCAACTAGGCCAGGGCATTCTTGTAGATGACACGATTGACCCTGCCTCTGAAGACCAAGAAGAAATAGCCAGTACCGAAATAGCGGTGAAGTTATTAGTGAATCAGTTGGATAACTACTTTGGGACACGCAAATTCAAAAATGCAAGGAATTTTCAGAGTAATATTCAGAAAATACTGGAACATGATTCAACTATTGATCCCTGTGCCATAGCATTTAACTATTGTTGGCATAATACAGATCACTGGGGACTCTCTATAGAGTTAGCTAAATATCTTGGTTGTGCTAAAGGGGGTGATCAAATGATCAATAGCATCCTATGCAAGCAGATAGAGTGGTCAAATTTAACTGATGATCAAGCAGATTACTTAGAGCAAATACTTGGAGTATAAGGTTGCCTATACGCATCTACTGCATTGATAATGACATCCTTAAGAAACTGGCTACCTTTCAACTGTTTGAACAGACGATTAAGGCCTTTAATATCAATCACCAAGATATTAGAATCCTAGACACAGCAAAGCATAAGTTTAGGGGCGAATGGGAAAAGTTTCAGAAGGGCAGGAGTCGTCAGCCTGATGTAGATCGGATCATTGACTATGATCAAATCCTGGCACTGGCAGAACGTTTATCTTCAATTAAAGACGCACCGGATCCAGTCCTATTTTCAGAACTAGCCAAAACGGAGGGTATTGACAAGGGGGACGCAATTTTAACCGCCTACGCAATCCAGACTATTGAGAACGGTGCTGACATCCTACTGTTCACAGGCGATAAGCGATTAGTTAAAGCTCTAGCTCAGGTAAACTTACCCCAAGTAGGATTACTTAGACATCGAATCTGGTGTCTGGAGCAGTTAGTTCTAAAAAATATCGAGATTTATGGGTTTGAAGTGGTTAAAGATGCTATTGTGTCTAGACGAGATTGTGACAAAGCTATTAAGGCAGCTTTTGGATCCGGGACAGAATCTGAGCGACATAATGTCAAACCTGTACTCATTGACTACATTGAACGATTAAGAAAAGAAGCCAATAATCTTTTAGCTCCTTATGTATAGGAGAATTAACCTCTTCT
This sequence comes from Candidatus Synechococcus calcipolaris G9, assembly GCF_029582805.1. NCBI lineage: Bacteria > Bacillati > Cyanobacteriota > Cyanophyceae > Synechococcales > Synechococcaceae > Synechococcus > Candidatus Synechococcus calcipolaris. Next base: position 18,060 of record NZ_JAKKUT010000006.1, read on the forward strand.
TGAATTTTAATAATTTTAGCTTCCGAGTATTTGCAGCAAGGTAATTAATCGAGATGCCCCTGGTCAGTCAACCAGTGGTAGTTTAATCAAACATGCGAAAGTAGGGCGGGCGAATTGGCGTTCCCGGTTCCTTGGCTAAGTCAAAGTTAATGACATCCCAGCGGGGATCCTCTGCCGGCGTTGGACTAAATTCAATGGGTAAACCAAAAAGCCGTAACATATGGGGTTCTGAGGGGCCACGCCAAGGAGTATTTCGTTCAAGGTAGTGGGTAAATAGTTCCTGATAGCGTTGGGCAATCACCACCTTTGTTGCTCGGTAGCCTTGGGTATAAAGGCGATCGAGGGCATCGTGGATTTCAAAGCGAATCCCATCGGGGTGGGTATGTTGGCGATACCATTCCCCTTGCCATTGTCGCCACAGCCGTCCTGATTGCAGATGTACCAGTTCCTCGGTCTTGGGATCCGCCTCAAAGGGGCCATGGCGAGAACAGAGGTAGGTGTCTGTCAAGGTTAGAGCTTGGATCACCTGCCGACAGTGGGGACAACGGATTTCAGGGCCAAAAATAGGGTAGTGAAAGCCAGGTTGGATCATGGGCAAACCGTAGGGGACGGCAAACACGCGCCGTATCGGTTTTATTATAGCGATCTCAACCTGTGTGCCTAATTTTATTGCGCCTAATTTTATGGCAGGGGAGATAGAACGATCTGGCCCAGCGGCTTGAATATGTCACTATGTTGGATGTGCCACCATAATATTAATATTGGGCGCATGAGATTGTACTAGGAGGTATGCCGATGGTTGTTGCACCCCAAACTCGTTCGGCTCGGTTAACCCTACAGGTGATGGAGGTTGCCCCAGATACCACGGCTCTCCGTTGCCTAGATTGGGATCGGGAGCGATTTGATATTGAGTTTGCCCTAGAAAATGGCACGACCTATAACTCCTTTTTAATTCGGGGTGAAAAAACAGCCCTCGTCGATACGTCCCATCAAAAATTTGGCGATCGCTACCTGGAAAAACTATGGGACTTAATTGACCCCGCTGACCTAGATTACTTAGTCATTAGTCATACCGAGCCGGATCACAGTGGCTTAGTAAAGGATGTTCTGGCAAAAGCACCCCAAGTGATCGTGGTGGGTTCCAAGGTTGCTCTGCAATTTCTCAGCGCCCTAGTCCATGAACCGTTTCAAACCAAACAAATCAAAAATGGCGATCGCCTAGACCTAGGCCAGAACCACACCCTCGAATTTATCATGGCTCCAAATTTACATTGGCCCGATACGATTTTGACCTTTGACCACGGCACCGAGACCCTCTTTACCTGCGATGTTTTTGGTATGCACTACTGTGCCGATGATCCCTTTGATAGTGATCCCGATGTCATTGCCGCAGATTTTCGCTTTTATTACGATTGTTTGATGGGCCCCAATGCCCGCTCTGTCCTATCTGCCCTGAAACGGATGGCCAACCTACCGGAACCCAAGCTCATTGCCACCGGTCACGGCCCCCTGCTCCAGGAGCATATTCCCGATTGGATTGAATCCTATCGGCTGTGGAGTCAAGAACAGGCCAAAGCTGCTACTACCGTCGCCCTTTTTTATCAAGGGGAGTACGGCTACAGTGAGCCATTAGTGGCGGCCATTAGTCGAGGAGCCAGTAAAACCGGCGTGGTTGTGGAAACCATGGATATCACAAATGTGGACTTGCAAGATATTCGTGAACTAGTGGATGCGGCGGCGGGAATTATTATTGGTATGCCCGCCAGTGATAGTACTTGTCAGGCGGCCTTGAGTACGATGTTGGCGGCGGCTCACAGTAAGCAGGCCATTGGGCTTTTTGAAGTGGGGGCAATGGATTCAGAGCCGGCCTATCCCCTGATCAACCAATTCCGTGATTTAGGTCTAACCCCCGTTTTTCCGGTGATTCGGGTGGGGGAAACCCTCAGTGATGCCCTTTTGCAGGAGGCAGAGGAAGCCGGTACGGATATGGGGCAGTGGTTACTGCGCGATCGCACCGTTAAACAAATGAAATCCCTAGATACGGATTTGGATAAGGCCCTGGGACGGTTGAGTGGCGGACTGTATATTATTACTGCCCAGAAGGGAAACATTAACAGTGCCATGCTGGCCTCCTGGGTAGCCCAGGCCAGTCTGGAACCCCTAGGCATTACTATTGCGGTGGCCAAGGATCGGGCGATCGAATCCTTTCTCCATGTTGGTGATACCTTTGTTCTGAATGTTTTAGAGGATGGCAACTATCAACTCTTAATGCGCCATTTCCTGAAACGATTCCCCCCCGGGGGCGATCGCTTTGCCGATGTCAAAACCTATCCTGCCAGTAATGGGAGTCCCATCTTGGCCGATGCCCTAGCTTACCTAGAATGCACGGTGATCAGTCGGATGGATGCCCACGATCACTGGTTAGTGTATAGCACGATCACGGTGGGGCGAATTTCTAAGCCGGATGCCCTAACGGCCGTTCATCATCGCAAGGTGGGGAATCATTACTAAATTTAATTTATCTGTACTTTTTTCACCTACGGTAGGCATACCCGAAATAAATCAAGGTCGTTTCAATCGCATTAACGCGATCGACTAAAATCTTCCAACTAGGGGCTGTAATGCCATAAATTCCAGAAAAATGACGGCGAGCCATATCAAACTTCTTAAATTTGTGATGCATTTTCTCCACAGTCCAAGCCTTACTAAGTAAGAAGATCAAAGCCTTAGTTGCTGCCTCTAAACTTTCCTCGCGGGCAATAACCAACTCGGCAGTTGTTGCCAATAACTCACTATAGTTCCGGCGTGATGCCAGGATTGTTTGACGCATTTTATCTGCTAATCCCATTGGCTTATCCTTCAGAACCTGAAATACCTAAATTGCCTGACTCTAAAATGTTTAAGTGGTTGAGTAATTCTTGACCTAAGCCGAAAGGAAGTTTAGATGCAAAGTTGCGAAGCCACTGAATACTCGCTTCATACTGAGTGACAAAAAAACGCATTTTTTGATCTAATATGCGTCGCTCTTTCATCAATTGACCAACTTTATGTTTCAAACGCTCTAGTTCAACTCGCTCCTTCATTAGGTCTGTTAGAGAACGATTCAGATTTTCATTTTCCTTGACTAGAGCCAAATTTCGGTGTTCAACCTCGGCGGCAAACTCCAAACTCACTTCAGTATCTTCTTCAGCTTTTATAAGTTCATCAACGAGTTGAGTCACTTCATTCTTTTTGAAGATAATTTCTTTTTCTAGAGCATCAACATATATCTGTAGTTTAGCTAGTTCTTGTTCTTTTAGTTGCTGTTTAACATCGAGAAACTCCTGCTCTAGTTCACCTAATACAGGTTCAGCTAAATCCTTCAGTACGCCTAATGCAGTCCCTTTTTTAGCTAGATTTTTCTTTCCATGACCGAGAATTGGAACCGTTGCCCAGCCAGATCGTACAGCTTTATAGGTATCCTTACCGCCTGACACAACTTGCCATCCCCATTCTTTAGCTTGCTGGCAAAGTCCTCGCTGATTTATTTTAGTGTGAACGATTTGAATAAAATTTTGAATTTCCTTTATTTGGGCTTCAATGTCCCGTAACCTTTCGTCTAAGAACGAAGGCTGAGGGTAACTCATATTCATTGGCAAAATCCTTAATTACTTGAAAATTTATTTGCTTTACATTCTAAATACCTCAATCTTGATTGTTAAGTAACGGTTAATTAGGATGAGAAAAGGAAATATTTATTGCCAGTTGCTACAAACGACAGTGATTTACCTTCCGACTTAAATTACGATCCAGCGTAGCTAGGCCCATGTGCGTGGGCATCTAGTTTTAGGCAAACCATGTAAGGGGAGTGACATGACCCCCAATTTCGTAAACCTGTTAACCTTCAGCCTCAATCCCTGGTCGGCAGCGATGACTTGGATAAAACGTGATTAAGGATAAAACTTGATTAAGTATTGACTCTTTTTATTAAGACACTGTAAAAATTTCAGTGCCAAGGGGCCAGGATGTTCCCGCTTCTATGGCAGGATCAGAGGCGTTGTTACATTGCAAGACTATTCCTAAACCTATGTCAGATCAGCAACTTCCCACAGCAATTATTACCGGTGCCTCCTCTGGTGTTGGCCTCTATGGTGCTAAGGCCCTCGCTGAAAAAGGCTGGCATGTGGTCATGGCCTGTCGCAATCTCGAAAAAGCGAAAGCTGCGGCAGAAGAGGTCAAGATTCCTGGCGATCGCTACACCATTCTGCACTTAGATCTAGCCTCCTTGGACTCGGTACGGAAATTTGTGGATGAGTTTCGAGCCACGGGGCGATCGCTGGCGGCCTTGGTCTGCAATGCAGCGGTTTACTATCCTCTGCTGAAGGAACCCCGCTACACCGTCGATGGTTATGAAGAAAGTGTGGCCACCAATCATCTGGGTCATTTCTTACTGTGTAATTTAATGCTCCAGGATCTAAAAAATTCTTCTGCTCTAGAAAAAAGGCTCATTATCTTAGGTACTGTAACCGCCAACAGTAAGGAATTGGGAGGTAAAATTCCCATTCCAGCACCGCCAGACTTGGGAGATTTACAGGGGTTGGCGGCGGGCTTCAAGGCCCCCATTAGTATGATCAATGGCAAACCCTTTAAGTCAGGGAAAGCTTACAAAGATAGTAAATTGTGTAATATGCTCACCACCCGTGAGTTACACCGTCGTTTCCACGAGTCTACGGGTATTGTTTTTAACTCGTTGTACCCTGGCTGTGTGGCAGATACCCCCCTCTTTCGGAATCACTTTCCCCTCTTCCAGACACTATTTCCACTGTTTCAAAAAAATATTACCGGCGGCTATGTCACCCAGGAGTTGGCGGGGCAGCGGTTAGCCGCAGTGGTCGCTGATTCAGAATTCCATCAGTCTGGGGTGCATTGGAGTTGGGGAAACCGACAAAAACAAGGGCGCAAGGCCTTTGTGCAGGAGCTTTCAGCGGAAGGCAGTGATGATCAAAAGGCTCAACGGTTATGGGATTTGAGTGCCCAGCTTGTCGGTTTAGCCTAGTCGCGGGGATGAAAAAACAGGCGTTGACTCAGGAAGCGACGGCCCCGACCATAGGTTTGCCACCAACTCACGAGGACTACGCCACGGGGCCAAGCACCGGGTAAGTAAAACCAGTGGATGATTAACCATAGGAGCCAAGGGAACCAGCCCGTTAGTTTGATCGGGCCAATTTCGGCGATCGCTGATTTAGCCTCAATGATCGCCATGCGCCCTTTATTAAAATAGTGAAAGGGTTTTGGGGCCTTGCCTTGGAGTTGTCGCTGCAAATTTTCGGCCACCTTTCGGCCCTGTTGTAGGGCTTCGGGAGCCAGTCCCCTGGTCTGTTTCAGCCAGGCACTATCGCCAATGACGTAGACATTTTCCGCCCCTTGCCATTGCAGGGTAGGATCCACTGGCAACTTTTTACGGCCGACGGTTTGAGCTGGCGGAGACATTAACGGCAGGGCCGCCCGAACGCCAGCCGCCCAAAGGACGGTCGAAGTCTCAATGACACAGCCATTCATCAGTTCTAGCCTCGTTTCCGAGACCTGAACTACCCGATGATTCAGGAGAACCGTCACCCCCAATTGTTGCAAACGCTTGAGGGTGTATTGGCGTAGTCGCGGCGCAAAATCCGGCAAAAGACTTGCCCCCCCTTGAATGAGATAAATCTGTACCCTTACCCCCCCTAACCATGGCGGTGGCCGCCGTCCAAGTTCGGCCAGGGAACCCGCCAATTCAACCCCCGTGGCTCCACCCCCGACAATGGCGATCTCTAGGGGTTGGGGATTGGCCTCTCTTTGAATTCTTTCAATGGTTTGGAGGAAATGCTGATGGAACCGTAGGGCGTGCTGGAGGTTTCGCAGGGGAAAGCCATAGTCCTGGGCACCGGGAACCTGGAAAAATTCGCTTTGACTGCCGGTGGCAATGACTAAATAATCGTAGGGAATGGAGCCATTTTCGGTGTCAACTTGCTGGGCGGTGAAATTAATTTCCCGGATTTCCGTCACCAGAAACTGAGTATTTTTATGGCCCCGTAACGCCTCAATAATGGGATAGGCGATCGCCTGGGGTGGCAAAATTGCCGTGGCCACCTGGTAGAGGAGCGGCACAAAGGTGTGATAGCTGTGGCGATCAACCAGGAGAATCTCTGCCTTTACATGGCGTAGCGATCGCACCACCTGAAGTCCAGCAAAACCTGCTCCTAAGACCACAATACGCGGTTGAGCAAGTTGAACAATCGGTAATTGCGGGGCTTGAGCCATTTACCTTACCCGTGGGAGGTTCTCCTTATCCCCCCCATTGTAGGTTCTGTAATTCTTCACCTCCGTGGGCTATGTACCCTTGACCCCGACCAATGCCTGAGGTTACTCCAGTGACCAATACCGGTTGCTTTTCAAATGGCATCATACACTCAATGAATTTATGAAATTACGGTAATCGTTGCGATGTTATCACCAACGAGTTCACCCTTACCTGACTGTTTTTTCCAGGATGACAACCAGAATTTAGTAAAGGAGAAAAGAGAAGACCAAAGATTTTAAAGTTTCAGACTAAGCTTTTGGATGACATGGAGCTAAAGTTGCAGCCACCGAATCAGCCAGGGCCCCTAGGTGATATCCCCCTTCTAAACCAAAGACAATCTGGCGCGTTAATGCCAAACATTGCTCTGTCAACCACTGATAATCACTAGCTTGTAAATTAATATCCCCTAGGGGATCGGCGGCATGGCTATCATAACCAGCACTAATCATTAATAGGTCTGGGTTAAATGCCTCTAAAAAGGGAATGACCTGATCACTAAACTGCTGCCGATAGTCCTGGGAGCCAGTTCCAGCCAACAGGGGAATATTCAAAATATTTCCGTAAACACCTTTTTCCTCGGCACTGCCTGTATAGGGGTAGTGATCTCCCTCATGGAGTGAACAGTAGGCAATATTGGCATGATTCTCAACGATCGCCTGGGTTCCATTGCCATGGTGAACATCCCAATCTAAGATGGCAACTCGCTGAATCCCTGGCTGTTGCAGGGCATAATAGGCCGCGATCGCCCCATTGGCCAATAAACAAAACCCCATTCCCCGTGCGGGTAGGGCATGATGCCCCGGCGGACGGGCTAAAACAAAGACGGGCTGATGACCCTCTAACACCCGATCCACCCCATCCAACCAAGCATTCACCGCCAACAGAGCCACTTCGTAACTGGGTTCAGCCACAAAGGTATCCGCATCCAGCCAACCACCGCCCTTGTCCGCCAACTGTTTGAGGCCGTCTAGGTATTCGGGAGTATGTATGGCCTGGAGCAGGGGCAGGGGAGAGCGTTGCTCTAAGGATGTGGGTTCCTGCCACTGGATATCCTCGCTAACGGTATGGAGTTTCTGAACGATCGTCCGTAGCCGTTCTGGGGTCTCAAAATGGAAGGATGGGGCCCGATGCTCTAAGAATTTATCGGAGTAAATGACCGTTACCATGGACAGAATATCTAGAAAATATGGGAGATCAAGAAGGATATTACCTATACCGCCATAGTATTATGGCACGGTATTATACCGTCATAATATCTTTTTCCTTTTCGGATAAGATTTCGTCAACCTTAGCAATGTACTTATCGGTGAGTTTTTGCACTTGATCTTGTAGGTCTTTGGCTTGATCTTCGGAGAGTTCGCCACTTTTGCCCTGTTTTTTCACGCCATCAATGGCATCTCGGCGAATATTACGAATGGATACCTTCCCCGCTTCCGCTAATTTAGAGACGGTTTTAACCAGTTCTTTACGGCGATCGGTAGTGAGCGGGGGAATATTAAGGCGGACAACGGTTCCATCATTATTGGGGGTTAGGCCCAAGTCCGACAATTGAATGGCCTTTTCAATTTGAGCCAGGCTGGAGCGATCGTAGGGTTGAATCGTAATCGTACTGGCATCCGGTGTGGAAATATTCGCCAGGGATCGCAGGGGGGTTTCCGTACCATAGTATTCCACGGTGATCCGATCTAGGAGGGAAATGCTGGCTCGGCCTGTGCGAACACTGTTAAAGTCATGCTGGGTTGCTTCAACGGACTTTTGCATACGCTCTTCAACATCAGCTAATTTCACAGGAGCCTCCCACAATCGTACCAATGGACTCACCCAAGAGGGCGCGACAAATATTACCCGGTTCGTTCAAGCTAAACACAATGATCGGGATATTATTATCTTTACACAGGGCGATCGCCGTACTGTCCATCACCGCTAAATTATGGGTGAGGGCATGGGTATAGGTGAGGCTTTTGTATCGCCGGGCCTGGGGATTTTTGCGGGGGTCGTCATCGTATACCCCATCCACTTTTGTGGCCTTAAAAATAACTTCGGCATCAATCTCAGCGGCCCGGAGGGCGGCGGTGGTATCGGTGGTAAAAAAGGGATTGCCAGAACCGGCCCCAAAAATGACCACCCGGCCTTTTTCTAGGTGGCGCATGGCCCTTCGACGAATATAGGGTTCGGCCACCTCTTGCATGGCGATCGCCGTCTGGACGCGGGTGGGAATCTCCATTTGCTCTAGGGCATCCTGGAGGGTCATGGCATTCATCACTGTGGCAATCATGCCGATATAGTCAGCCGTGGCCCGATCCATCCCCGCTGCCGCCCCCTTCATCCCTCGAAAAATATTCCCGCCACCCACTACAATGGCAATCTGCACACCCGCTCGGATGACCTGGGTAATTTCACTGGCAAAGGCTTGCACAATTTTAGGATCAATCCCGTAGGGCATATCTCCCATGAGTGCTTCACCACTTAGCTTTAGCAAGACACGGCGATACTTGGGACTCATGCCGAAATGTCAAAGCTCCAAACTTTCCCAATTAACCATAGCAGGTCATGTCACCCCATAGTTGCTTTCTAGGGAAATCAGGCATCAGAAATGAGTTGGCAGGAAAATTCTAGGGGGGCCTGGTATAGTTGGCCATGCCATGTTACATAGGTTATGAAAGCCCTCCAGGAATTAACCTTTATGTACTCCCATATCGGCTGGAATCACCTGAGGCATAATCACGTTATACATTTAACCTTTAATTGTCGTGTTGGGCGAGGTATCTGTGCATGAGTCATGAATTCGAGAATGGCCCCGTTGAGGCTGAAGCCGACGTTACCCCCGAAGTCACCACCAGTGAGCCTGCGGCCTTTGAGGTTGACTCTAGCCCATCGGGTCAACTCGCCTCAATGTCAGAATCAATGCCCGGCGGTATGACGGAAGAGCAATTGCAACAGGCCCGGGAAAAGCTTTACTGGATCTTAACGGTCTTCCCGGAGCAGGTGGGGGCATTTTTTGGGGAGTACAAGCAACCCCTCACGACCCTCTTTATTATTTTGGCAACGGTTCCCTTTGTCGCCCTAGCGGTGGCCATTTTAGAAGTGATCAATGTCATTCCCTTCCTCGCTCCGACCTTTCAACTGGTGGGTTTTGGCTACAGTAGTTGGTTTATTTATCGCTATCTGTTGTTTGCCGATCGCCGTCAAGAATTTTCCCAAACCATTGATGACTACAAGACCCGAATTTTAGGGGATATTCTCAACACCAGTGAGGGAGATCAGGAATAAAAGGACTATTAGGTTCTCCCATTCTTTGAAGCTTTTGAGCCTAAGGCACATCCAACCCCAGGTTCCGTTGCGTACCTATAGTAGCTGTCTACCTATAGGCCATCATGAAGCTCATTTATTGTGCCTTTTTAACCTCCCTTGCCCTAATTACCACTGGATATATTTACCACGGCAATGCCTCTAGCCCCAGTCCTGAAGGGGGAGTGGTTGCCCAAAATCGAGTGGATCCCTGCGCTGCGGCTAATCCCTGCGCTGCAAAAGACCCCTGCGCGGCTAAAAATCCCTGTGCCTCAAAGGATCCCTGTGCAGCGAAAGACCCCTGTGCTGCCGCTCGTCAATCATCCTTGATTTATCGCGATCGCGGTAATATTGCCCTCAAAGGTCAGGATGTGGTCAGCTATTTTACCCAAGGGAAAGCAATGCCTGGGAGCAACCAATATACCTATGAATGGCAAGGTGCCATCTGGCAATTTAGTAGTGCGGCCAACCGCGATCGCTTTGCTAAAAACCCCAGTCAGTACGCGCCCCAGTACGGTGGTTATTGCGCCAAGGCTATGGCAGAAGGAAATATTGCCCCTACGGATCCGGACGCATGGCATATCCATCAGGGCAAGCTATATCTGAACTATGATAAGTCCGTGCAAGCCCAATGGCTGCGAGATGTACCGGGTAATATTGCCCTAGCCAACAAAAACTACCCTGGAGTGCTCGCTTCGCGATAGGTTTATCCCTAGAATGATCTATTTTGCGACCACCGACGGCTCTATGGAAACGGTTGAATTACCAGAGGTGGAGCCGTCCCAGGATTCCCCCTATCGCCTCTATCGCTTTCTGACGGATTTAGAGGATATTTTGGCTCGGGTTCAGGGCGATCGCCCGCGTCTAGAAGCTATCTTCCCCTTGGTGCAGCGGCTTTTGCGGGACTCTCCCTGGTTGTACTACCCAGATTTGGTGCCCCATCCGCAAACGGGTTGGGCAGTGCAGACCCTCTATGATGAACCCTTCTATCCCTTAACGGTGCAGCGGGTGGCTTGGGCGGCGGGGGCCACATCTCCCATCCATAACCATGGTACCTGGGGAATTGTTGCTATTTTGCAAGGAGAAGAAAAAAATACCTTTTACCAGCGATCGCCCCAACCGGCCTATCCCCACCGCCTAGAACTTGGGGACGAATGCACCCTAGGGCAAGACCAGATGATTGGTTTTTTTGCCGATGCCATCCACCACGTCCAAGCCCTAGACCAGGGCCCCACCCTTAGCTTTAACCTGTACGGTGAGACCAACTACGATCAACGCTGGCAATTTGATCTAGCTACCCATTCTGCTCGTTTATTCTAGTACTTAGGGTACAAGCAACAATGATCCTCTCAAATCTGAGTGATGCGGAGTTACTGCAAACCCTACGGAAGGGTCGCCAGGGGGCCCTGGGGGTACTGTACGATCGCTATGGAGCCTTGGTGTATCGGTTAGGGGCCCGGGTACTGGGAAATCTGGAGGAAGCTGAAGACCTTACCCAGGAAATTTTCAGTTCCTTGGTGCATAAAGCCTACAATCCTGAGCGCGGCTCCTTGAGGGCTTACCTTACCGTTTTAACCCGCTCCCGGGCCATTGATCGCCTCCGCAAGGTGAGATCCCAGCAGGATATGTTAAGGCGTTTACAGCACATTTCCGCCAACCACACCCCGGCCAAGGATATGGATGATAGTTACCTCAGTCATCGAGTAATCACTGCCCTGCAACAGTTACCCGATACCCATCGTCAAGTCCTAGAAATGGCCTACTACAGTGGCATGAGTCAATCAGAAATTTCCGAACATTTAGAGCTGCCCTTGGGAACCGTGAAGTCTCGGGCCCGCAGTGGCTTGATTCAACTCAAACGCCTACTCGAAGACTTGAGGGAGCAGCCATGAGCGACGCTAATATTCCCCAGGAATGGGAAGAACTACTGGCCGGCTATGTTTTGGGGGATCTCTCCTCCGAGGAAGCCCGCACCGTCCAAGAATTACTCACGGATTATCCAGAATTATTAGCAGAAATTCAGCATTTTCAGGACATTCTTGCCCTGTTACCCCTGGCCTTGCCGGAGGTTCCGGTTCCCCAAACCCTGCGATCGCAGATCCTCGCCTCAGAAATGGGTGCTTCGGAGATGGCTGCCCAAAAAACACGCCGGTTGCCGTCTCCATCTCCCCTGCGATGGTGGGGGTTGGGGGGAATGGCCCTCCTGATCGGCCTCGGCTGGCTCTGGGATAGTTATTCCCTACGGCAGCAAATCGCCAGTATGGAGCAAAGTTTAGAGAAGTTAGAGCATATTGCCCAAGAAACACCTGCCCCTAGGGGCGATCGCACCCTAATGCTAGAGGGAATGGGGCCAACCTCTAATGCCACGGGGATGGTGGCCTTTGCCCCCCAATACCGCATGGCGGTGGTGAGTATTGATAATTTACCCCCCTTGCCCTCGGGCCAGGTTTATCGGCTATGGGCAGCCATTGGAGATGAAAAAGTTGAATGCTCGGAAATTGTACCCGATGCATCGGGCCGGGTTTACCTCAAACTTCCCTTGGATAGTAACTTGATGAATTCAACGGCTTTGGTGATTACGATTGAGCCAGAAACTCCCTTTCCCCAACCCCAGGGAGAAATGGTGATGCAGGGCTTTATCTAAGCTGAGCCGGATTTTTGAGAATTCCTAGGCTTGCATAGGGTCTTACTCTTGTCAAGAGATATGACATAAATATAATACTTTGTGATGCCCTGCCCCTGAAACTTTGCAAATTGTTACTTCGTTAACCAAAAGCTCCCCCTTCGCTCTGGATTTTTGGTACAACCACAATGGGGTGTATCCCGTTGTGAAGTTTGTAAAGTTTCGTAAACAAGGAGTTTGAACGCATGTTCACCCACGTCAAGTCCACCATTCGGCATATCGCGCCAGAGTCTCAACCGGGGCGATCGCTGATGCGAGTGGTCTATGTCGTGCTGGAAGCTCAGTACCAGAGTGCTCTTTCTGCCGCCGTTCGCTCGATCAATGCCCACAACCCCAGTCTAGGCATTGAGATCAGTGGTTATCTGTTGGAGGAGCTACGCAACCCGGAAAACTACGCCGCCTTTTGTGAAGATGTCTCCCGCGCCAATGTCTTTATTGCCTCCTTGATTTTCATTGAAGACCTGGCAGACAAGGTGGTAGAAGCGGTGCAACCCTACCGCGATCGCCTGGATGTGGCGGTGGTTTTTCCCTCCATGCCCCAGGTGATGCGCCTAAACAAGATGGGCAGTTTTTCCATGGCCCAGTTAGGTCAGTCCAAGAGTGTGATTGGCCAGTTCATGAAAAAGCGCAAGGGGAAGGCTGGCTCTGGCTTCCAGGATGGGATGCTCAAGCTCCTGCAAACCCTGCCCAAGGTTTTGAAGTATCTGCCCATTGATAAGGCCCAGGATGCCCGTAACTTCATGCTCAGTTTCCAGTATTGGCTGGGTGGCTCTCCTGAAAACCTAGAAAACTTTTTGCTAATGCTGGGCGATCGCTACGTGTTTAAGGGAGAAAACCTGCAAAGCGCGGCCCTCAAGTACCAAGATCCCGTCACCTATCCCGATACTGGCATTTGGCATCCCTTGGCTCCCCAGATGTTCGAGGATTTGAAGGAGTATTGTAACTGGTTCAATAGCCGCCGGGATATTGGCGACGACCTCAAGGATCCCCTCGTGCCCACGGTGGGGTTAATTCTCCAGCGTACCCATTTGGTGACGGGGGATGATGCCCATTATGTGGCCGTTGTCCAGGAACTGGAATCCCAAGGGGCGCGGGTGATTCCGGTCTTTTCAGGGGGACTAGACTTTTCCAAACCCCTAGAGATGTTTTTCTATGATCCCGTCCAGCCCCAACGCACGATGGTGGATTGTGTGGTGTCCTTAACGGGGTTTGCCCTTGTGGGTGGCCCCGCCAAGCAGGATCATCCCAAGGCGGTGGCGGCCCTAAAAAAACTGAACCGACCCTACATGGTGTCCTTGCCTTTGGTGTTTCAAACCACAGAAGAATGGGAAGACAGCGATCTGGGGTTACATCCGATTCAGGTGGCCCTACAAATTGCTCTGCCGGAACTGGATGGGGCCATTGAACCCATTATTCTTTCAGGACGGGATGGAACCACCGGCCGGGCGATCGCCCTCCAAGATCGGGTGGAAATGATTGCCCAGCGGGCCCTGAAGTGGGCCAATCTCCGCCGTAAACCCAAGGTGAATAAAAAAGTTGCCATTACCATTTTTAGTTTTCCACCGGACAAGGGAAATATTGGTACGGCAGCCTACCTGGATGTCTTTGGCTCGATCTACAAAGTGATGGAGAGCCTGAAAAACAACGGCTATGATGTGACGGATTTGCCCGCGAATGCCGAAACTCTGATGCAAGAGATTCTCCATGATGCCCGCGCCCAAGTGGGGAGTCCCGAACTGAATATTGCCTACCGGATGCCCGTGCCGGAATATGAAACCCTGACCCCCTATGCCAAGCGTCTCGAAGAGAACTGGGGCAAACCCCCCGGCCAACTCAACAGTGACGGCCAAAACCTACTCATCTATGGCAAAACCTACGGGAATGTCTTTATTGGCGTTCAGCCTACCTTTGGCTACGAAGGGGATCCGATGCGGCTGCTCTTTTCGCGGTCTGCCAGCCCCCACCATGGCTTTGCCGCCTACTACACGTTTCTGAATCAAATTTGGCAAGCAGATGCGGTGCTTCACTTTGGTACTCACGGCTCCCTCGAATTTATGCCCGGTAAACAGATGGGAATGTCAGGGGATTGCTACCCCGATAACCTGATTGGCAATATTCCCAATCTTTACTACTACGCCGCCAATAATCCTTCGGAAGCAACGATCGCCAAGCGACGCAGCTATGCCAATACCATTAGTTACCTGACTCCACCGGCGGAAAATGCTGGCCTCTACAAAGGTCTGCGGGAACTGAGCGATCTGATCGGCTCCTACCAAACCTTGAAGGAAAGCGGTCGGGGTATCCAGATTGTGAATACGATTATGGACAAATGCCGCCTCGTGAATCTGGATCAGGATGTGCAATTACCCGATGCAGATGCCGCAGATATGAGCAGCGAAGAGCGGGATACTCTGGTGGGCAAGGTCTATATCAAGCTGATGGAAATTGAATCTCGGTTGTTACCCTGTGGCTTGCACGTCATTGGTAAACCCCCTAGCACCGAAGAGGCGATCGCCACCCTGGTGAATATTGCCAGTTTGGATCGCCCAGAAGATGACATCTTGAGTTTGCCGCGGATCATTGCCGCCAGTGTGGATCGGGATATTGACTCGATCTTCCAGGGGAGCGATCGCGGCGTTTTAGACGATGTGCAACTCCTGCAAGAGATCAACCAGGCCACCCGTGGAGCCGTGAGTGCCCTTGTCCATGCCCAGGCCGATGCCGATGGCCGCGTCTCCAAGGTGTCTAAGCTAAATTTCTTTAATATGGGTCGCAAAGAACCCTGGATTGAGGCCCTCCACGGTGCGGGCTATACCCAAGTGGATAGTGAAACCATCAAGCCCCTGATGGAATACCTGGAATTTTGTTTGCAGCAAATTGTCGCTGACAATGAACTGGGGGCATTGCTCCAGGCCCTAGA
Organism: Candidatus Synechococcus calcipolaris G9; assembly: GCF_029582805.1. NCBI lineage: Bacteria > Bacillati > Cyanobacteriota > Cyanophyceae > Synechococcales > Synechococcaceae > Synechococcus > Candidatus Synechococcus calcipolaris. The sequence continues at coordinate 33,270 of NZ_JAKKUT010000006.1, forward strand.
AGGGGAATACATTCTTCCAGGGCCGGGGGGAGATCCCATTCGCAATCCCGATGTCTTGCCCACGGGTAAAAATATCCATGCCCTGGATCCCCAAGCCATTCCCACCGCCGCTGCGGTCAAGTCTGCCAAAGTTGTGGTGGATCGCCTCCTGGCCCGTCAACGGGACGAAAACAACGGTGCCTGGCCCGAAAGCATTGCCCTAGTTCTCTGGGGAACGGATAACATCAAAACCTATGGTGAATCCCTAGCCCAAGTCCTGTGGATGGTGGGGGTGCGGCCGCTGCCGGATTCCCTGGGGCGGATGAACAAACTGGAATTAATTCCCCTAGACGAACTGGGCCGGCCCCGCATTGATGTGGTCGTGAATTGTTCTGGGGTGTTCCGGGATTTGTTTATTAATCAAATGGAGCTTTTAGATCGGGCGGTAAAATTGGCCGCCGAAGCCGACGAACCCCTAGAGATGAACTTTATCCGCAAACATGCCCTCAAGCAGGCCGCTGACATGGGAATTAATCTCCGCCAAGCGGCAACCCGTGTCTTCACCAATGCCTCTGGTTCCTATGCTGCCAATGTGAACCTAGCGGTGGAAAATAGCACCTGGGAACAGGAATCGGAGCTCCAGGATATGTACCTGGCCCGTAAGTCCTTTGCCTTTTCGGCAGATTCTCCGGGTACGATGACGCAATCACGGCAAATTTTGGAATCGGCCCTAAAAACCGTGGATGTGACGTTCCAAAACCTGGATTCAGCAGAAATTAGCTTGACGGATGTGAGTCATTATTTTGATTCAGATCCCACCAAGGTTGTCAGTAATCTGCGGGGAGATGGCAAGCAACCCAAATCCTATATTGCGGATACTACCACCGCTAATGCCCAGGTGCGATCGCTCTCGGAAACCGTCCGCTTAGACAGTCGCACGAAATTGCTCAATCCTAAATGGTACGAAGGGATGCTTTCCCACGGCTATGAAGGAGTGCGGGAAATTTCCAAACGGCTTGTGAATACCATGGGCTGGTCTGCCACCGCTGGAGCGGTTGATAATTGGGTCTATGAGGATGTGAATGCCACATTCATTGAAGATGAGCAGATGCGGCAGCGACTCTTGAACCTAAACCCCCATTCCTTCCGTAAGATTGTCGGCACATTGCTGGAATTAAACGGTCGCGGCTATTGGGATACCAGTGAGAGTAATCTTGATCTGCTGCGGCAACTTTACCAGGACGTGGAGGATAAAATCGAAGGGGTTGAGTAGATACTGAGATACTGATGTATTAAGGTATTGATTGACTGGTGGTCGATGGTAAGGGCTGCCCCCTCCCCTACATCTGACCTGGGGTTAGGTTGAGTCAGGGAATCCCAGATTATGCATGACGCGTGATTTAAGGCATTAGATTCCTATGAAAAAAGAGAATGTCTTAAAGGAAATAAAGTCTGCCTTTTCTGGGGTGACTCTTGGTAATGGTATTGGCTTGTGGGAGGCTCAAGCGATCGATGACTATGAGTCCGAAGAAGTGCAGAAAAGAAATCGTGACAAAGACGAAAAAGAAGATTGGAGCCAACTTAGTTACGATGAACTACAGCATTGTCACAGCAGCCTTTCGTTTTTTGATGCAGAGGGGATGAGATTTCATCTGCCCGCCTATATCGTAGGCAGCCTTGACAACAATGTAAATAGTCCAATTTTTCACTTGACACAGTTAGATGATTACGCAATATTAAAGCTGGCAGCATTGAATCCCGCGCAGAGGCAAGCAATAGTAATGTACTTAAAGTGGTGCCTTGAGCAAGCGCAATATGAATTTGAATATCCGACAATCCGAAGGGCATTAAGTGAATATTGGAATTGACCTTGTCTCGAAAAAGTGGACAGAGAAATTAAGCGGAAATGGGTGAAATTAGGGAGCGGTAATACTGATCCTCAAATTGGGCAGGGGATAGAAAACCGAGGGTAAAATGAAGGTGCTTTTGTTGCAGTAAGATTATTGAGTGAATGACTTTTGTCATCAAAATCGATGTCCATCATGAAACCAACAGCTCAGCGTAAATCATCTGTATAGGTCAGAATATTGTTTTATATAGGAGTCGAAGCCATGTCACAACAGCTCAAAACAATCACAGATCGTCAGTGCCAAAATACCCCTGCACAGTATAGTGATTTAAAGGCTCTTTTTTTAAACTGCACACTCAATAGAACGCCAGTGTTATCCCATACACAAGGGGTTATCAATATTGCTAAAGCTATTTTTGAGGCCAATGGGGTAACCACTCAAGTTATTCGACCTGTAGATTATGAGATAGCGGCTGGGCTAGGGTTAGATATGTCACAAACCAATGAGTGGCAGGCAGATGAATGGCCCCATATCCAGAAAGAAATTGATGCAACTGACATCTTAGTGCTGTGTACTTCAGTATGGCTGGGTGAAAAAAGTTCTGTTTGTAGTCGAGTTTTAGAGCGGATGTATGGATATACTCATCTCTTGAATGAGAAAGGTCAGTATAGAGATTATGGGAAGGTTGGGGCAACCCTCATTACCGGGAATGAAGATGGTGTTAAACATTGCGCTATGAATATTTTGTTTTCCCTATCGCATATTGGCTATACGATCCCTCCACAAGCGGATGCAGGCTGGCTAGGCGAAGTGGGCCCTGGTCCTTCCTATTTAGATCCAGGGTCTGGAGGGCCGGAGAACGAATTTACCAATCGCAATACCACCTTTTTAACTTGGAACTGTATGCATATAGCCAGACTACTCAAAGATAATGGAGGAATTCCTGCTCACGGGAACCAACCTGACGTTTGGGATGCTGGTTGTAAGACAGACTTTAAAAATCCTGAGCATAAACGTTAGTAAAGAGAGTTTTTGGTGGCACAGCTAAACCCACGGTCAGCCGATAGAGTAATTTGAAAATCCGGGGGTAAAACCGCCTTTACTCCGCCTCCAGCACCAAGCGATAGTCGGCAAAGGCGATGGTTTTTTCATTCTTCTATTTGAATTTAAGAGTTCATTTTGAACGTTAATTGCTTGAGTTCCTCTTGATTCCAGTTGCCTAAATTAGCAGCAGCATCATAGGTGCTTTGTAAAAAGTCAAACAACATCTGATCCGGTGATTCTGCCTCGCGGACGGCATCATAGGGCAAAATAAACTCACCCAACTCTTTGCTGTAAAATGCAGCATCGGGACGAATTGCCGCCTGCTTCAATCCATCGGGTTCTGGGTACGCATAGGAATAAAATGCTGGGTATGATAATCCGGCTCCGGGCCAAAATCCGGCACTACTGACTTCCTGGGAATAGGCTTCCTGCGCCACTGCATCCGGTAGATTTGGCACCCCTCCCGGATGCTCAGGAGCCGATCGCCCCGAAAAGCGAGTCACGGCTAAATCAAAACTTCCCCAGAAAAAATGAACGGGGCTGACCTTGCCAGAAAAATGGGAGCGAAAGTCTCGAAAGACGCGATCAGACTGTAGCAGTACTTGCCAGAATCGATTGGCATAGTCTGCATCATAAGCAGCATGGGTTTCATCTTGCTCAAATCGAATCGGATCTGGAACTTCATTCGGTTTGGTGTTAATGGTGATATGAATATCTAATGCTCTAAGAGTTTCCATCACGTTCTGGTAGAAATCAGCGACAGAGCGAGGGTAGAGGGCGATCGCTCGTCTTGCCCCTTCGCTGGTTTGAATCAGCAGCTCATGATCAATAAAATCGAAGTCGATTTGAAAGATCCGGCTACCATAGGGAATCGTGGACGTAGTCAATCCCCGAACGGTTAAATAGAGGGGAGTATGCCAGGAATGATTAATCCACGGAGTTTGGGTCAACCGGATTTTGCCGATGATTTGAGTCCACATGTGTAGGGTGGCATAGGTATCCTGCCATGCGTCCAGGGGTAAACTCGGCCAAATATCTATTGGGGCAGGCTGATTTGACATCATGATTTCCTCGTGAGTAGAAAAGGGGCGCGTGATTAATAGTTCTTCTGTTGTTCATCGGCAAAACACCACAGCCATTGTTCACCCAATTCGGCTGAACTGATCACTGCGTGTTCGCTCTCTTCATAATGGCGGCGCGCGTGTTGATTCTTAGACGAGTCGCAGCACAGCATTTTGCCGCAGCTTTGGCAAATTCTCAAGTGAACCCAGCGATCTCCAACTCGCATGCATTCCTCACAGCGGAATACTGGGTAATTGGCTTTTGAAATCATATTCTCTAGCGTCAGTTCGTTCAGGTGTTGACAAGCCATAGAATGCTCCTGTGAATGTGCAAAATAGGTGCTTGATTAAATGGGATACAGCCATGTGCAAAGGAGTTGAGTGAGGCGCGGCATAATCACGTAGGTCACCAGAGTCATTAAATCAATTTTTTATTTTTAGACATTGAAATCTCCTACTTTAGTGATTGGTGAATGAGGAATTGCAGAATGAAATCAAAAGCCAAACATCTCTGCTTGTGCTTTAAAGTGAAACGTCTGTTTACCCTCATTGGTTGATGACGTAAGCGATCACGCCATGAACTGAGTCTGCAAGACAACTCCAAATTTCGCCACTTAATATCCGCGAGTTAAGCACAGAGTTAAGGTTCGCGTCGCATGCCTAAAGGTCATTTGCTTCACTGTGAAATTGCTCCTAATGCTCTCAACGTCGCTGCTTGAGTGTGCGTCAATCCAGTTGCACCTTGAATATTCATGCCTTCATAAAGTCGATCGACCATCAATGTCTGAATGCAAAATCCGGTGGTGATATCCCATACCTTAAGGGTGCGATCGTCACTGCCACTGATTAAAAACTGACCATCTGGGCTAAAGCTGACTGAGGTGACCCAACTGGTGTGTTCGTGCAAGACGTTCAAACAATATCCAGTTTGCAGATTCCAGAGCCGAATGGTCTGATCACCACTGCCACTTGCTAACAGATGATGATCAGGGCATACAGCAACCGACCATATCCCACCCGTATGCCCCCGTAAGACTTGTGTACATTCGCCAGTCTGGAGATTCCAGACTCGGATGGTTTGATCAAAACTACCGCTGATTAACTGCTGATCGTGGGCTGAAAATGCCAGGCTGAAAATGCCTCCTGTATGCCCCTGCAATACATGCCGACACACCCCAGTTTGGACATCCCACAGTCGAATAGTTTGCTCAGAACTGCCACTCGCCAAGTATTGATTGTTGTCATCAAATGCAATCGCGCACACATTGTGTTTGTGCCCCTCCAGCACTTGCAAGCATCGATGCGTTTTGACATCCCATAGCCGCACCGATTCGTCTTTGCTACCGCTTGCCAGAACATTCCCGGTTGCATCAAAAGCGACCGTCCATACAGGCGCATCATGACCCAACCACTGATGCAGCAAACCCATTGATACATTCCATAACAGCAGCGAACCGTCCTGTCCATTTGTCGCGACAGTTTGACCATCTGGGCTAAAGCTTAAGGAAGAAACCCAACTGGTTAACGGAGATGTTAAACCCGTTCGTCTCTGCAAAATTTTGTCGGGGCGTGAGGGGGAGAGTCCGGGGTCAAACCGCAACTCCCACAGATAAACGGCTTCATCCAACCCCCGACTTGCTAGAGTTGTTCCATTCGGACTGAGGCTGAGAGAACGAATGCCACTAGTACAACCACACCATGTTTTGAGGCTTTGTCCTTGCAAATTCCACAACCGCACGGTTTGGTCTTGGCTCGCACTGACAAGGAGTTGACCTCGAAGGGCGATCGCCAGCACATCATCCGTATGGCCATCTAAAACATTAATGCATTGCGCCTCTTGCACATGCCAAAGGCGCAGTGTTCCATCATCACTCCCTGTCGCCAGAATACAACCATCTGAGCTAAACGCCATTCCCCAAACACCACCGGTATGGCCAGACAACACCGTTGAACTCACCCTAGATGGATGATTACTCGTAACCGTCTGCCCATGCCAAAGTCGAATTGACCCGTCAAAACCACCACTGGCGAGTAGTTGACCGTTTGGGCTGTAACGCACACAATGAACCCCATCACCATAGCCTTGCAATACACTCAGACAGGTTCCACTGCTTGTGTTCCAAATCCTCACCGATTCGTCTTTGCTACCGCTGACTAGGGTTTGGTTATCCGGCGAGAAGTGGACAGAATAAACGTTTTTAGTATGCCCTTGCAGAACCTGAAGGCAGTCTCCCTTGAGGTTCCATACCCTTACCGTCTGGTCATCACTGCCGCTGGCTAAGCGATGCCCATCCGGGCTAAAGGTCACCGACCAAACGCAGCCTGTATGCTCGGTAGCTACCCATAAACACTGACCGCTCTCCAAATCCCATAACCGCACCGACGTGTCACTACCGCTACTGGCTAGCTGGCGACCATCTGGACTAAAGGCCACACACCAGACCCAACTTGTATGGCCTACAAACGTTGCCAGTAATTGAGTGGTGGCGATCTGCCAGAGGTAGATCAGCCCAGTGGAATCCCCCACTGCCACCATCTGTCCGTCTGGGCTAAGGTCGATCGACATGGCACTATTTAAGCTCTCGGAAAAAATGGATTGGGTCAAATCGGTATCTTTAAAGTTGACCCCGGCTAAGTTGACCTGCCGCAAGTCAGCTTGCTGCACGACCAGCCCCGAAAAGTCAGAGCCACGCAAATCGACCTTAAGCTGAACCAGCAGATTGATCAGATTACCTGCGGCATAGCCTGCTAGGGAACTGGATGAATATTGTTGCTGGGTTAGCAATAACTGGGCTCTATCTTCAACCACTGACACATTCTGGTATGAGGACAAAAGCCATTCGATCATAGGCTGCATGATCAGTCGCAATTGAATCTCTCGAACATAATCTTTGGCCTGGATGCGAATTAAGGAATGGCTTTGCCATACATCTAGCTGCTGCGTTGTAAATTCGGTGCAAAGCCGTTGAATCAGTCGCTCTGTCACATATTCCATAACAACGGGTTGAAGAAAGAATGTTTTATCTTTTTTTTCAAGCAGCGATCGCCGGAGTAGGGAATTAATATGTTGGGGAATACTTTGCTGATGCATCGATCCGATCACACTATTTTGAATGTCTGTAAGCGTCAGAGGTTCACGGTGAATGGCAAACCAAAATAATGTTTTTTTCTCAGCGTCTGATAAGCGGCTGAACTGGCGATCGAGCAAATCACGGATATCTTCAAAGATCAGGATTCTCTGACTGAGGTACGCTAAAAACTCACGAATGCTATTGTTGAATACATCCTGGGTGGCAGATGCGACCATTTTTAGTGCTAGGGGATTGCCGCCATAGTGATTTACCAGGGTCTGCCATTCTGTTTCTGAACCTGTAAATATGCCCTTTTGTCGGAAAATGGCGCGTCCATCGTCAGGCGTTAGTCCGCTGAGCGGCAACGTTTTAACCAGGCTTTGTTCTCCTTCCATCAAAGCCATTACGCGGGGTTTCTCGCGGCTGGTAAGTAATAGACAGCTTTGGTGAGGCGTTTCACCCAGCACTCTCAAAAATTGCCCGTAGGCTTCATAACCCGATCTCCACTGACCCACCTGTTTACTCTGCAAAATAGTTTCAACGTTGTCTAAAAGGAGCAGACATCGCTGCGATCGCAAATATTGCATCAGCTTAGAAAGCTTTTCATGCAAGGCTGCCGGGATGATTGGATCATCCCCTTGAAGCGGCATCAGAAATTTCAGCAGGCTGATTAGCAGGTTCTCAAATGAAGGTGCGTTGGCCAGCGATCGCCACACCACCACCTCAAACTCAGACTGCATTTGCAGGGCTGCTTTGACGGCGATCGTACTTTTTCCAATACCGCCAATGCCGAACAGTCCTACCACGCGGCAGCGGTCGGCCACCATCCACTGCCACAGTTGGGCCAGATCGGCCCCGCGTCCGTAAAACACCGAGGCATCGGCTGCATTATCCCAATCCTGCCAGTCATTGCTTCGCGGTGGCGCTGAGGGTGCGGCGAGGACAGCAGGAGTCGTATAGTCGGCGCTCGTCAGCTCCAATCCAAAGGCTTGAAAGAGTAGTTCCAGGGATTGGCGATCGACCCCCAGTTCACGTTTGATAATACGAGCCAGGGTATTGAGGGATAGACCGGTGCGATTACTCAGCTCTTCCTGGGTAAACCGTTTTCCCCAACCCTCGGTAGATTCGGCTTGCTGTTTAACCGTTTGCCACCGCTGCCAACCTTTGGGCGAAAGGGCGACGCCTCGAACCCGCTTAGGAGGTTTGAGATCGCGCCTTGATCCTTTCGGGTTGGCATCCATAGATCAGTATCGGTTCGAAAGAGTAAAGCGAGCCTATCTACCAGTCTTTTCTACCTAAGGGGAACGACAAGGTTGCCAGGGTACTTCTGGCGACCATAGCTTGCGTTGATTAAAAACTTATTAGTAAAACTTATCAGCCAGAACCTTTCTGTCTGAAGAATATCACGCCCATTTCGATAAGTCACGTGCTAACTCAACGATCTTGAGTGGGCCGAAAAGGTGTGTGGCTGAAGAATGGGGACAGATCAGCAACCTAATGACCATTTTCATTTCCACTCTTAATTTATCCCCAAGGAAAATTTTATGACAATTCTCACTACCCCAGACGGTACTCAACTCTATTACAAAGACTGGGGCGCAGGTCAGCCCGTTGTCTTCAGCCACGGCTGGCCACTGAATTCTGACAGTTGGGAAGCGCAGATGCTGTTTCTGGCAGATCATGGATTTCGGGCGATCGCTCACGACCGACGCGGCCACGGACGATCAAGCCAGCCCTGGAACGGCAATGAGATGAATACCTATGCGGACGACCTGGCCACCCTGATCGACACCCTAGACCTAACGGATGCCACCCTAATTGGCTTTTCAACGGGCGGCGGCGAGGTGGCTCGCTACATCGGTCGTCACGGCACTCGTCGAGTTTCTAAGGCGGCGCTGATCTCGGCGATCCCTCCGTTAATGGTGAAAACGGAGGACAATCCCGATGGTCTACCCATTGAGGTGTTCGATGGGTTGCGGGCGGGCTCCATTGCCGATCGCTCACAGCTCTACCGCAACCTGGCCAGCGGCCCCTTCTTTGGCTTCAACCGTCCTGAGTCCAAGGTTTCCCAAGGCATGATCGACTGGTTTTGGCTTCAGGGCATGCAGGCGGGCCACAAGAACGCCTTCGACTGTATCAAAGCTTTCTCTGAAACTGACTTCACGGAAGACCTGAAAAAGTTTGACGTGCCCACGCTCATCCTGCACGGCGATGATGACCAGATTGTGCCGATTGGAGCTGCTGCGATCGCCGCCGCCAAACTAGTGCCTCAAGCCAACCTCAAAATCTACTCCGGTGCCCCCCATGGGTTGACCGATACTCACAAAGATCAACTCAACGCTGACCTGTTGTCATTCCTGAAAAATTAACGCTGGATATTTAGAAAACGTTTACGATCTCTGCTCCTAATGCATATCTAACTTGCCTGCAAGTTCTAGTAAGCCATCAAAATTAGATCGTTAGATTTTGCCTGTTTGTTGAACAACGCCCCCACTTTTAAACCTTCTGCAACCATCGATCTCTAAAAGGAAATCTATAGCTATGTCTGAAAATCCAAAAACCGGCCTAGAAGGACTGCTTCGTCCAGAAGATAGCATTTTGGTACTTATTGACCACCAGCCTTATCAGTTTACCAACCTGAATAGCCATGAACCCACAATGATCATTAACAATGTTATTGGTCTTGCCAAATCGGCAAAAGTGTTCAACGTCCCCACAATCCTGACCACAGTCATTGAAGAGAGAGGGGGTTATATTATCAAGGGACTACAGGATGTTTTTCCCGATCAAAAACCGATCAACCGCACTTTTATCAATACTTGGGAAGATCCAAACGTTACAGATGTAGTGAAGAAAAGTGGCCGTAAACAACTTATTCTTGCGGCGCTTTGGACCGAGATCTGTCTGGCAATGCCAGCAATCCAGGCGCTGGGTGAAGGCTATGAAGTATTCATCGTTACCGACGCTTCGGGGGGTGTTACTGCGGAAGCTCATGATATGGCTGTTCGCCGAATGGTTCAGGCTGGTGCAGTTCCGATCAACTGGATGGCTGTACTTGCTGAATGGCAACGTGACTGGGCACGTACAAAAACATCTGCGGGTGTATCAGATGTTCTTCTTGAGCATGGCGGTGCTAGTGCGGTAGCCTTGGCCTGGGAACTTCAACTCCTTGCAACAACCCCTCCAGTGAGCGCAGGTGCACATTAATACTTGAGGTTTCCTCTAGGAAAGCAACAAGTAAAACGGGAGGCAGCATTTTGAAAAAGATAACGTGCTGTCTCCTGTATGTGAACACAATCACACGAGCAGCTCCTTGTCTAGGGCGTGTCTGTGAATTCAAAGCCAAAATTGCCAAAGTTGAATAGTTAGAAGATCGCTTGCATAAGCCCATTTTTCGACAAGGGGATAGCCTCTGTTTGTCAGCTGAAAAGCTAAGCTAGTGGCGTTGTCCGGTAGGCGAATTACCCCAAATAGGCATCAGTGAGTACCATGCGAGATTCTACGATATCACCTCTCTTGTGCTGATTCCCGTTTTCCTAGTGATTGTTTTCCGGGTGTTCAAACGTGGCAAGGCATCCGAACCCGTTTTGCAAGGCGAGATAGAGTCAAACGTACTATACAAGGAACGTTATGAGTAAACCCAAGTTTTTTGTCACTCCTGGCTATGGGGAATACATGCTGAATAACTTGCGTTACTCGCAAGCGGTAAAAATTGGCGATCGCGTGGAGACATCAGGTCAAGGTGGCTGGGATGACAATCTGCAAATTCCTGAATTGCTGGCGGACGAGATTGCTCAAGCGTTTCGGAATATCGAGCGAACCCTGGCAACTGCTGGGGCGGGTTGGGAGCATGTTGTTCACATCAATTCTTACCATGTTGGCGGGTTGCCCCCAGAAGTTAACGAGGTGATGGTCAGGCTATATCGCCATTACATGCCCGACCACGCGCCAATTTGGACACAGATAGGAGTCGCGGCGCTGGGACTGCCAACGATGCGGATTGAAATCCGCGTGACTGCAATTGTTCCGTGAGTTTTGCACAAGCGGCAACAGGCTATTGCGAAGTTAGGGAGTTACCTCAGCTGAGTGGTACCGAAATCCCGTCACTGTTTACTTTAAATCAAGGAGAGTTGGCGCAGATGGAATCTATGAAGGCAGCCGTATTAACTGCGTTTGGTGATGCTGAGAAGTTTGAGATTCAAACGGTTCCCATACCAACACTGAAGGCGAATCAGGTGTTAGTCAGAGTTTGTGCAACCTCGATTAACCCGGTCGATTACCAAACTCGTCGTGGTGATTACAAGGAACTGGTTCGATTACCCGCCATCATTGGAGTCGATGTTTCAGGGGTGATTGAGGCAGTTGGCGAAGCTGTGACTGATTTCAAGGTGGGAGACAACGTGTACTACTCGCCGCAAATTTTTGGAGAATTCGGTAGCTACGCCCAGTATCATGTGGCTGATGCAGCGATTGTTGCATTGAAGCCTGCAAATCTATCGCATATTGAAGCTGCTTCTTTTCCGCTTGCAGGTGGGACTGCTTGGGATTGTCTGGTGACTAGGGGCAATCTACAAGTTGGTGAAACAGTTCTTATCCATGCGGGTGCGGGTGGAGTGGGTTCGATCGCAATTCAACTCGCCAAAGCGATCGGGGCATACGTTTTTACGACGTGTAGTTCTAGAAACCGAGATTTCGTGACAGCACTGGGCGCAGATCGGGTGATTGATTACAAAAATGAAAATTATGTAGAAGTCATTCGTCAAGAAACCAATGGACTGGGTGTGGATTTAGTTCTAGATACGATCGGCGGAGAAACCATTCAGCGCAGTCTAGAAATCATTCGTCCCTTTGGTCGGCTGACAAGCATTGTAGACGTTGCCATACCGCAATCGCTGCTGGAAGCATGGGGTAAGAATCTGTCGATTCATTTTGTTTTTTCACCCCAGTACCGAGCAAAATTAGAGGCTTTGACAAAACTCATCGAGCGTCAACAGCTTCGCCCAGTGATTGATTCAGTATGGTCTTGGGATCAGGTTGTTCTGGCACATCAACATCTAGAGCAGGGAGGAACACGGGGCAAAGTTGTGCTGAAGTTTACAGAAAATTAGTCCAGCTTTACGACGTTGGTAATTGCTAAATGGATCGGAGTTTGATTGTGTATTGAACAGAGGAGAGATTCAAATGTCAGCCAAAAATAAAGCAATCTTAGAAGAGGCAAACGCGGCGATCTCTATCTGAGTCTATCTATTACAGGTCGGGAATTGGAAGGTGAAGCTATCACCAGTACTGCCCGTACTGATGAAGCAGATCAAAACTTTTACACGTGCAATCAAAGGAAAAGAGATGAAATTACGCTACGGGTTTCGACAGGTCGGCGACATCGAAGTGTTCTACCGCGAGGCTGGGTCAAGCGATGCGCCAGTGATCCTGCTGTTGCATGGCTTTCCGACCGCTAGCCACATGTTCCGCGACCTGATCCCTCTGCTCGCCGATCACTTTCGGCTCATTGCGCCGGATCTGCCTGGTTTCGGACAGACTAAGGCACCGCCGCGCGGGACGTTCGATTATACGTTCGACCGCCTTGCCGATGTGATCGAGGACTTTACCGAGGCTTTGTCGCTCGATCAATACGTGCTTTACATCTTCGACTACGGTGCGCCGGTAGGGCTGCGTCTGGCGATGCGTCATCCTGAACGGGTATCTGCGATCGTCTCGCAAAACGGCAACGCCTACCTTGAGGGGTTCAGTGACGAATGGGGGCCATGGGTAGCCTATTGGCGTGAACCGAGCGCAGCGAACCGGGAAGCCTGCCGACCCTCCCTCGCGCCGGACACAATCCGGAACTGGCAGTATGGTACCGGAGCCGATCCAACCCTTCTATCGCCCGACGGCTACGAACTCGACATTGCCTACATGGGGCGGCCAGACGCGGAGGAGATCCAGCTCGATCTGATCCTCGACTACCGCAGTAACGTCGTGCTTTATCCAGCCTTCCAGTCCTACTTTCGCGAGCACCGTCCGCCGCTTCTCGCCGTCTGGGGTCGTCATGATCCGGCATTTCTGCCCGCTGGTGCTGCCGCCTATCAGCGAGATCTCCCAGATGCAAAGATTCACCTGCTCGACGCCGGACATTTCGCGCTGGAGACTCATGCAGAGGAGGTCGCAACGTTGATCCGCGCGTTCCTTGACGGTACGATCTGACCATGTCTGGAAAAAGTGGACAGTGAAATTAAGCGGAAATGGGTGAAATTAGGGAGCGGTAATACTGATCCTCAAATTGAGCAGGGGATAGAAAACCGAGAGTGGAATGAAGGCGTTTACGGTTGTAGAAGACTTCAATCCATTCAACAATGGTCGTCCTGGCAATCGCCCGGTTTGGAAACACCGTGGGGTGAATCAGCTCGGTTTTTATCGTGCCGAAAAAGCGTTCAGCGACCGCATTATCCCAGCAGTTGCCCCGACGGCTTATACTACAGGCTATATTAGCTTGCCTTAGTGCCTGTTGATAGTCGTGACTGGCATATTGTGACCCCCGGTCTGAGTGAAATAATAAACCAGCGCTTGACGGTTTCCGGTGTCCCAAGGCGGCAGACAACGCGGTCAAAACCAGTTCGGTGCGCAAATGCTCGGCAATAGACCATCCCACCACCCTACGAGAGAATAGGTCGAGAATGACCGCTAGATAGACCCATCCTTCGGCTGTCCAGATATAGGTGATATCGGCCACCCACACTTGGTCTGAGGCATCTGTCTTAAAGCAACGATCTAAGGTATTCTCTGCTATCGGTAGCCGATGATTTGAATCCGTTGTTCCCTTAAATTTCCGTCGCAGATGGGCATTGATCCCCAAGTTTGCCATTAATCGGATCACCCGTTGACGGCTGATCGGGAAGCCTTGAGCAGCTAAGGCTGCTTGTATCCTCGGTGAGCCATAGGTTTGACGGCTCTCTTGCTGAATCTGTTGAATCATTTGGCTCAATGTCTCATTCTCCTTACCTCGGGGTGATAATGGTCGGTTGCACCAGGCATAATAGCCACTCCTCGATTGCTTTATAGCAGTCGCCATATAGATTAGGACGCTATGCTTAGAACGTTCTCCATCGCTTCTCGTAGGGTGTCAAACTCACCTAAGCATTTGCGAATCCGGCTCTTAATCCATGACCAACATTTTTCAATGGGATTCAAGTCGGGAGAATAGGGGGGCAAGTACCATACCTCACAGCCTGCTGCTTTCACCAGTTCTTCAATTCGTCCGCCTTTGTGAAAACTGGCATTGTCAATCACGAGCGTCTGCCCTGGCTGCAATACGGGAATCAAGCAGGTTTCTCGCCATACCTCAAAGATGGAGCGATTACACATGCCGTCTACGGTAAATGGAGCCATCAATTGACCTGCACACAGAGCCGCAATCATATTGACACGTCCACTCCGACTGACCCTGACTAAAAAAAAGGACAAACTCCAAGAGTCGCCAATGAAGGAGAAAGTCCAAATGAGCCAAAAACCAAGACGAACATATACTGCCGAACAAAAAGTTGAAGCTGTGGCAATTGTGAAACAGTCAGGCAAGCCGATTAGCCAAGTCGCCCAGGAAATGGGATTGACAGAAAGTGCCCTACGCCAATGGGTGAAAAAGCAACGATTGACCAAATCAGTGGCAACCAAAGGGCATCGCTTGGAGCATTCTAAACTCAATCCTAGCCATGACCATAAATGAAACTGGAATCTCCCTCAAGGGCAGAGCCAGCATAGTATTACTCTCCACCGACTCCGCTTCACGAATACGAGAGACAGTGATGTGAGGCATGGCCGTAGTACAGGGAATCCCATCCGGCAACCTCAATCGCCATTCTTAAATCAGCCATCATTCCTCCTACTGCGTCTTAGGATCACTGGGGACATAATCCTTCGGCAAAACAAATCCTTCCGTCAGCCGCACCAGTTCCGTAAGCTCAGCATAGGTGGTCGTCAGCCGCTCCAATAGAACTGCGGGAATAAGGTGAGCCTGATCAAAAGCGACAATGATTTCCCGGTAATACCAGAGAGTTTTCTCCCGCTTAAACGTCATCCAGAACGCCGTCCCCATCGCCCGATAGTCCCGCACAATCGAGAGCAAATTGTGGAGCTTATCGCAGGCAGTCACCAAATGGTAATCCCGTTTGCTGGCATCACTGGTGGCAACATGGTTGATATAGCGGCTTTTCCGGGGAACCCAGGCCTCTTTGACTTCACCTTTGCGCTTATCAATCAACGAATCAGAACATAACTCCACCAACGTCGCCACCCCATCCCCAAACTTAGCTCGGATGGCATTGAGAGTATCTATCCCACCTTGATCTTCCGGGCCATCATGGAGCAGCCCAGAGATCGCCGCATCCTCCCCACCCCCAAACGAGATCACCAGGGCTGAAACTGCGTACAAGTGCGAGATATAGGGAACACCAGAGCCTTTCCGTTTCTGGTTTTCATGGAGCGTTGCCGCATATTCCAACGCATCTAAATACCGAGTAGAGAGCATTATTAACCTCCTACTAATTGAGTCATAGTCATCGAATCAACCCATATCCGGGTCTTCACCTTCAGCGGCATACCAAAGCACATCCAAGCAATAAGCCACCTCCCGCACCTGCCGTCCCATCAATGAGAGGGTTTTCCCCATCGCCCGCCGGTCTTCCACAGAAAGATCCCTCATGTCTATCACCTCGCTTTTAACCTCAACATCTACATCATGGCAGAACCAAAATCTGGCATAACTAAAATCAAAATAAGACTAGAATGCTTGTGAACATTGAATCATAGCCTTTTAACTCAATTGGGAACCTGGGGAATTAAATCAATGCCACGCACCAGTTATGGAAAAACCTTCCTAAGACAAGTCGGATTTGTCCTAGAGACCATTCTCTGGGTAGAAATAAACATTACCCCTGAGCAGCAAACCCTAGACCGTTGGCTATCAGAAATTCATCCCCACCCCGCCCTACCCCACACAACCGAGATAGAAGTCCGCACCACCTTGATCCAGTTGCTTCGGTATATGCGTGAATACGGGAAATACACCAGTCAGTTTAATCAGTTATTTGTCCCTGGTTCACAGACCAACCCCACCATTCGTAAACGGAATCTAGAACGGCTACGTTCAGTCCTCTACCGCCTAACCGAATTGGGATACTTTAAGCGATTGATCAGCACTAAAAAAGAAGAATGTCACTTTTTCCTCATTCTGCCAGGACTAGAGGATATGACAGACTACCAGACTTGGCTCAGAACCCAACTCCCCCACGATTGGGCAGAAGCACAACGAGCCGGTCAACGTAAACCACCCCCTACCTTCGCCAGTCCAATTACAGGTCGCCGTCAAGAAATTAAAGCCCTGAAAGACTATTTTCATCGTGGAGTGCGGCTGATTATCCTCTATGGATTACCAGGAGTAGGAAAAACAGTTCTCGCCCAGCAAGCACTAGGGGAATTAGGCTTTAGCAAAATTTATCGCCTCACAGCCCAACCGGATCCCTATCTCCCCGATTGGTTGAAATCACAAGTCGGACATTCAGGTCAATGGCAAACTTACTTGAAGCAACATCGGGCAGCAGTAGTCATAGAGGGTTTCCAGACCTGTTTAGACCAACAGGGGTATGTACGTTCCGATTGCCAGTCCTGGTCAAAATTTCTGTACGAGCAACGCTGGGCCGAAGGTTGGCTAACAATAATGACCAGTAACCAAATCATTGCCGAGTCAAAAATCACCAGTCGTAGCTTAATGATTGTCGGTCTAACCGTAGATGATTGGCGCACCGACTGGAATCATCGGCAGATCAGCGTCTCAGATACAACCCTAGAGGCAATCCACCAGACCTATGGAGGGCACCCCAAAGTCATGCGGATTCTTGGCAACCTGATCTGTGAACAGCACCAAGGCAATGGAGAAGCATTTTGGACAAAGCATCAGTACAATCTCCTAGGTCATCCGCAGATCGAGGATTTATATAACCGTCAATGGCAGCCCATTAAACAGAAGTTTCCCCAACAATTCCAACGAATGCAGAAGACATTGCCCCAGGTAGTAGGCTGTCTAGATGCTCTGGAACCTAGCGAGAAAGAATTACTCGACCACTACTTGATCACCAGTGGGACTGATTCAGCAAATACACTTGCTCTAGCTCAAACGATGTCACTAGAGAACATCCCGCGTCTAGGTCGCCCAGAAATTGGAATCACATCTACTAGCAGTCTTCGTTCAAGCTGTCCGTAACCGTTCAATGTCTCGAATGGGTGGCGCACCGAACAAGCGCGAATATTCCCGACTGAACTGTGAGGGACTTTCATATCCCACCTGGTAGGCAGTAGAGGTCGCATCGAAATCCTCAGCGAGCATCAGACGACGCGCTTCTAACAGTCTTAACTGCTTCTGATACTGAAGCGGACTCATCGAAGTAACTTTCTTGAAATGCTGATGCAACGACGAGGTAGACATGCCAATCTGACTCGCTAAATCCTCGATCCGCATCGGTTGGGTAAAATTAGATTTAATTTGTTGAATGGCTGAGGCAATTCGCTGCATATTACTGCCGGATGTAGCAATTTGACGCACGGCTTCCCCTTGTTCACCCATCAGCAGATGGTAATAGAGTTCACGAATCATCAACGATGCCAGCATGGAGATGTGTTGCGGAGTGTCCAAGAGCTTGATGAGGCGAAGGGTACATTCCATCAAGGCTGGATCGACGTTGCTAACCAATACACCTCGAACAGAGTTTCCTTTTTTTGCCGAACTGGTACCCATTTGGGCAACCATCTCACACAATTGCATCAAGTCTAAGTTCAGCTTCAGTCCTAAATACGGCTTGTCAGGTGTCGCCTCAGTTACAAAGCCACTCAGCGGTAAATCAACGGAAACGACGAGATACTGCATTGCACCATACTGATACATCTCCTCACCCAGAAATGCTTTTTTCTGACCTTGAACGACGATCGCCAGAATTGGTTCGTACACGCTATGAGGTGCATTAGATACTGTATCTGAGCGTGTAAAGTCTAATTGCTCAATTGCCGTGGGTTGAATCATGTTGCCGCTAGATTGGGTATGCTGCATGATCCGTGTGGCAATTTCCTGGCGGTGATCCGCGATTATGTCAGGATGAGAGACTGCGACTGTCATAGCAGAGACTCGACTAAATCAATACCTCGCACTTGACCATTATAGAATCTCTGCAAACGATCGCTCTGGAGAATCAGGCAATCATTGGATAGGTTCAGACATTTCAAGAACAGCTTTTCAAACCTATGCTGAACAGAATAGAGAGGAAAACAACGATGTTAAACATTGAGAACAAAGTCATTGTGATCACTGGAGCCAGTAGCGGGATTGGCGAAGCCACAGCTAAGTTACTCGCTCGAAACGGTGCAAAGGTGCTTTTGGGCGCACGACGCACCGAAAAGCTCGAAAAAATTGTTGAGGAGATCCACACCTCAGGCGGTACAGCAGAATTCAAAGCCGTAGATGTCACCGATCGAGAAGATGTGAAAGCGTTCATTGGGTTTGCGAAAGACAAGTTCGATCGCGTCGATGTCATCTTTAACAACGCAGGCGTGATGCCTCTATCCCCGATGAATGCTTTGAAGGTCGAGGAATGGGACAACATGATTAACGTGAATATCAACGGAGTGTTGAATGGCATTGCAGCAGCTTTGCCGATTATGGAAGCGCAAGGTGACGGACAAATCATCAATACTGCGTCGATTGGTGCCCATGTGGTAGTACCCACTAGCGCAGTTTACAGCGCGACCAAGTACGCAGTTTGGGCAATCTCTGAAGGACTGCGGCAGGAGTCGAAAATGATTCGCGTCACCGTCATCTCTCCCGGTGTGGTTGAGACTGAACTCGGCTCTGATATCACCGACGAGCCAACAAAAGGCTTCTTGAAAGAACTTCGCAAAGATGCACTCAACCCAGATACGATCGCCAGCGCTGTCCTGTATGCCGTATCCCAGCCGGATGATGTTGATGTCAACGAAGTGATTGTTCGCCCGATCCGTCAGATGATGTAGGCAACTGACCCTGACTGAAAAAAGTGTACAAACTCCAAGAGTCGCCAATGAAGGAGAAAGTCGAAATGAGCCAAAAACCAAGACGAACATATACTGCCGAACAAAAAGCTGACGCTGTGGCAATAGTGCAACAGTCAGGCAAGCCGATCAGCCAAGTCGCCCAGGAAATGGGTTTGACAGAAAGTGCCCTACGCAAATGGGTCAAACAAGCAATCATTCATGTATTGCTACGGATGGAAGAGGACTTCCCCCATCAGTATCTAGTATCCCTACGAGGCATTAATCGTCAATAAACTAGACCACTGCGTCGTGTACTGAGGAGAACGTTGACAGCATCGTATCGCCCAGGGCTGCTCCAACCCCATGGCAGCATAACGAAGAGTATGCCGTCCAAACCGATGATTAATTCCGTCAAGCGTCGCCATCAACGCCCCCCCCTTTTCATCATCCAGAGAATCAAAAAGAGTCTGCTGAATCGCCCGTTCAGAACCTAACCCTTGAAGCATGACCCCAGCCTTCCTGTAAGACCGCCCCGTCTGGTAAATAGCCTCAGCACAACGCAAAGCCCCACCGATCAACATCCCCGTATGGTTCGTCGCCCTGAGTAACGAGAGACTAGCACTAGGCGACTCGTAATTGTCCTGAAACCGATTAGTTCGAGCAAAAACCGTTAAATAAGTAGCCGTTAGTCCCCGCCTCCGCAGCTTCTCCGCCGCCCGACTGACATAGGTCGCCACCGTCTGCTTCAACTCAGAAAGCGTCGTGACCGGTTGCCCAAACGAGCGAGAGACAACCAAGCATTGCTGCGGACTAGAGATCGCCTCCAGCGGAAGACACGATTCCCCCCGTAACTCCCGCACAATACGCTCCATAACAACATTAAATTGTTGGCGAATCATCGCCAGATCAGCATCTCGTAACTCAGCAGCCGTCGTGATATTCAACGACCGTAATCGACCACCCCATCGCGTCGAGATGCCCCAAATATCCTCCACAGCCAGACAGTCTAACGCTGAACCGATCATTGTTGGTGCCAACACCAAAACCCCGGCTTGCTGCTTAGCGATCCTATTAGCGACCTTAGCCAACACCTTAGTAGAGGCAACCCCAATCGAAACAGGAATACCCGTCCATTGCAGCACCGTTTGACGAATCACCTGCCCATGCTCCAAGAGTTGAGATTGAAACCCAGAGAAATCCAGGAACGCCTCATCAATCGAATACACCTCCAAATCCGGGCAGAGATCAGCCAGAATTTGCATCACCCTCCGACTCATATCCCCATAAAGAGCATAATTACTAGAAAAAACCTGAATATGGTGAACAGCAACAAGGTCTTTGATCTTGAAAAAAGGAATACCCATCGGCACCCCCAACGCCTTCACCTCCTGAGAGCGAGCCACCACACAGCCATCATTATTAGACAAAACAACCACAGGTCGTCCCTGAAGCTTGGGATTAAAGACTCGTTCACAGGAGACATAGAAATTATTGCAGTCCACCAGAGCAAACATAGAAGCCCCTACAACGCATGGATCACACTGGTGACAACACCCCAGACAAGAAACGCACTAGCATCAGTAATCTCAATATCAGGATAAACAGGATTCTCTGCCTGTAGGAAAAGCCGACCCTGTACATATTTCAATCGCTTAATCGTAAGCTCCCCATTTAAGACCGCAACGACCACCTGCCCATCCTTCGGTACCAGGGAACGGTCAACAATAATCAGATCCCCATCATGGATACCGCCGCCAATCATCGAATCCCCCGCCACCCTCGCCATAAACGTAGCGGCTGGATTATGGATGAGATAGTGATTAAGGTCTAAACGTTGCTCAATAAAATCATCCGCTGGCGAAGGAAAGCCAGCAGAGACAGGCATTAGGTAGAGAGGCAACGCCAACGAATCTCCCCGTTGAGGACGATATAGCTCAGAGAGAATCGTCCTGGGAAATGGCTGTTGATGCAAGCACAGTGGAATCGGCTCCATGAACCTCAGAGGCAAACGAGCCGCCGTAGTAGGTTCAGCATCGATTTCCGTCCCCCTTGATTGCTCGGTTCCGGGTTTGACTCCACCTTGCATCATTCATGTACGAAATTCAATACATTTATCTTAGCCAAAATTAGTCAAGTATAGAGAAAGAGCAAATTGGAAGAGACGAGCCGGGCGAGATTGAATATCTGAGGGCAACAGGGTGGGATAGGGCAAACCGCAGGATAACAGCCTTATTTACTCATTGTTGCTCCCTTCATGAACCATGAATACTGCTCGTAGCCTTGTGTGTGAAATGGGAGGGCACGTCACTTATAAATTAAAAAAAATATAACTATAAATTAAAAGAAATATAACAAATTCTTGATAGTTAAAAATTCCCCTGATATACTAATTCACATCTCATTTTCTGTCTGAAAAAATGTTTAATATAATCCGTCGGTGGTTCACTCCCATTGCTGTTTTAGGTTGCTTTTTCTCCTCCCCTGCCCTCGCCCAGATTACACCAGCAGTGGGGGGGACAGGTACCGTCGTTACCGTAAATGGACAGCAATTTGACATTGGTGGCGGTGCATTTTCCAGGGATGGGCAAAATCTATTTCACTTGTTTCAGCGATTTGGTCTCAATGAAGGGCAGATTGCCAACTTTTTATCCAATCCTGGGGTACGTAATATCCTGGCGGGCGTGAATGGTGGCGATGTCAGCTATATCAATGGTTTAATCCAGGTAATGGGGGGAAATAGTAACCTCTATTTGCTCAATCCAGCAGGAATTGTTTTTGGGCCCAATGCCCAGTTAAACGTACCAGCAGCCTTCCATGCCTCCACCGCCCAACGGGTGCATTTTGACGGCGGTATTTTTGACATTAATGGGTTTAATGACTACGCCAATTTAGTGGGAAATCCCACCGGCTTTGAGTTTTTAAGTACGGGAATTATCGTCAACGAGGGAAACTTAGCCGTTGGCCCGGGACAAAACCTAAGTTTGATGGGTCACCAGGTGTTCAATACCGGAACCCTATCGGCACCGGGGGGGATGATCACAATTCAGGCAGTACCAGAGACAGGCATGGTACGGATTTCCCAGGAGGGAATGATCCTCAGCTTAGAGATTCCAGCAGATCGGATTCCCGAAGATGGGGTGATTGAAGCGGTGGATTTACCGCGATTGATCACTGGAGGAGAAGATCGTCCACGGGTCAATAGTGTGGTACACAATGCCGATGGTTCGATTAGTTTGGTTCATGACCCCAGTAAGGTGAATGTGCCAGTGGACGGAGCAACAACGGTTGCCAGTGGCATGATGGATGTCTCGAATCTCGAGGGAGTGGGAGGGCAGATTAATGTCCTTGGTTCTAATGTTGCCTTTGTCAATGCTCAGTTGAATGCCCAGGGAATAACAGGGGGTGGGACGATTCTGGGAGGTGGGGATTACCTAGGGGGAGCCACAGGCACGAATCGCCTGGATAGTAGTTTTAATGCCCAGAACCTCTTTGTAGATAACAACACCGTCATGAATGCGGATGCGGTGACCCAAGGGAATGGCGGCACAGTCATTAATTGGGCTGATAACAGAACCCAGTTTCATGGCACAATTACGGCCCGGGGTGGGGAGCTAGGGGGTAATGGGGGTTTTGTAGAAACCTCTGGACAGAATGTATTACAGGTCGGAGAGATGGCACGGGTCGATACGTCGGCTCCCCTAGGCAATATGGGGACATGGCTGCTGGATCCCCTCAATCTTTCCATTAGTGGCTCAGGTACAGATATAAATGTCACGGCTGCCAGCCCTTTTGAGCCAACGGGCGCAGGGTCGATTTTGCGAGATAGCACGATCAAAACAGCATTAGACACTAATCATGTGATTGTTACTACAGTGGGAACCTCCGGGAGCGATCGCGGTGATATTCGCTTCATTAATGATGCCAATATTACCTGGGGGAATAACACTACCTTTACAGTGAATGCAGTGGGACAAATCTTGATGAGTGCGGGTACTAAGGTTGAAAATACCCATGCCGGTACATCCTTTGATGCGATTGTGTTTAATGCTAATACCGCAGGTACAACGACGGGCAGCTTTGTAGGAATCGAATTAAATGGTGCGACCCTCTCGGCGCAAGATGGCAATATTCGGCTAACGGGACACGGTGGAAATAGCGGAGCAAATAACTACGGTATTTATCAATGGAATTCTGCCCAAGTGAAGACAACGGGTACTGGGAACATTACCTATACAGGCACAGGTGGTAATGGCACAAGTAACAACTTCGGTATTGTTTTATCTGGAGCAAATACCACTATCACTAGTGGAAATGGGGAGATCGCCCTGACGGGAACCGGACGAGGAAACGGCACAAGAAACTACGGCATTTATCAACTGGATGCAGCCCAAGTCAGTAGTACTGGTGGAACTATTACCTATACTGGCACGGGTGGCAATGGAACGGGAGGGAATTTTAATCTTGGTAATCATGGTATTTACTTAACAGGAGCCAATACATCTGTTCAGAGTGGGACAGGAGCCATTACCTTTACGGGTGCCGGGCAAGGAACAACTTCTGATAACTACGGAATTTTTCAACAGGAGAGTGCCCAAGTCAGCACTACGGGTAGTGGCAACATCAACTATTCCGGCACAGGTGGCAATGGCACAAATAATAACCGCGGTATTGTTATAACTGGAGCAAATACAACAATTACCAGTACATCCGGGGCGATCGCCCTGACCGGAATGGGACGAGGTAATGGTTCAGGTAACAGCGGTATTTCTCAACAGGATGCCCAAGTAAGTACGACCAGTGGCAACATTACCTATTCTGGCACAGGCGGAAATGGCACAAGTAGTAACCACGGCATTGTTTTATTTGGAGCCAATGCCACTATTAGCAGTGATGATGGGGCAATCGCCTTGACGGGAACTGGACAAGGTAATGGAATAGTTAACTACGGCATTTATCAATTCGGTGAAGCCCGAGTTATTACAACAGGGAATGGTACCATCACCTATGCTGGTACGGGCGGCGATGGCACAAATAACAACTACGGTATTCTTTTGACTGACCTCAATACACGCATTAGCAGTCAAGGGGGGGCGATCGCCCTGACTGGAGCTGGGCAAGGTAATGGAACAGGAAACTACGGCATTTATCAACTGGGTGCAGCCCAAGTCATTAGTACCAGTGGAAATATCACCTATACCGGCACGGGTGGCAATGGAACAGGCGGGAATTTTGCTCTTGGCAATCATGGTATTTACCTAACAGGAGCCAATACATCTGTTCGGA
Organism: Candidatus Synechococcus calcipolaris G9; assembly: GCF_029582805.1. Taxonomy (NCBI): domain Bacteria; kingdom Bacillati; phylum Cyanobacteriota; class Cyanophyceae; order Synechococcales; family Synechococcaceae; genus Synechococcus; species Candidatus Synechococcus calcipolaris. The sequence goes on from NZ_JAKKUT010000006.1 coordinate 57,603, forward strand.
GTGGGACGGGAGCCATTACCTTTACGGGTGACGGGCAAGGAACAACTTCTGATAACTACGGAATTTTTCAACGAGATAGTGCCCAAGTCAGTAGTACTTCTGGCAATATTACCTATGAGGGCACGGGCGGCAGCGGCACAAATAACAACTACGGTATTTTTATAAACGATGCAAATACCAGTGTGCGCAGTACGCTGGGAGGAAATATTACTGTTACTGGGACAGGTCAAGGTAATGGCACTCAAAACTTTGGAATTTATCAAAGCAATGCTCAAGTAACTACAACGGGGAATGGTACCGTTACCTACGAAGGCATAGGTGGCAATGGCACAAATAGTAATTTTGGTATTTACCTTCTCAATGGAAGTGCTCGGATTACGAGTGAAGACGGGGCGATCGCCCTAACCGGAATCGGAGGAGGGAATGGAACAGGAAACTACGGCATTTATCAACTGGGTGCAGCCCAAGTCAGTAGTACGTCTGGCAATATTACCTATGAAGGAACGGGCGGTAATGGCATAAGTAACAACTTCGGTATTCTTCTAAACGGAACAAATACACAAATTAGTAGTGGGAATGGGGCGATCTCCCTAACTGGAACTGGGCAAGGAAATGAAACAGGAAACCACGGCATTTATCAATTGAGTGCAGCCCAAGTCAGTAGTACGTCTGGCAATATTACCTATGAAGGAACGGGCGGTAATGGCACAGGTAGCAACCACGGTATTTTACTAGATGGAACAAATACCAGTGTGCGCAGTACGCAGGGAGGAAATATTACTGTTACTGGGACAGGTCAAGGTAATGGCACTCAAAACTTTGGAATTTATCAAAGCAATGCTCAAGTAACTACAACAGGGAATGGTACCGTTACCTATGAAGGCATGGGTGGCAATGGCACAAATAATAATATTGGTATTTACCTTCTCAATGGAAGTGCTCGGATTACGAGTGAAGATGGGGCGATCTCCCTAACTGGAACTGGGCGAGGGAACGGAACAGGAAACTACGGCATTTATCAACTGGGTGCAGCCCAAGTCAGTAGTACCAGTGGAAATATTACCTATACCGGTACAGGTGGCAATGGAACAGGCGGGAATTTTTTTCTTGGCAATCACGGTATTTACCTAACAGGAGCCAATACATCTGTTCGGAGTGAGAGTGGAGCCATTACCTTTACCGGTGACGGGCAAGGAACAACCTCTGATAACTATGGAATTTTGCAACGCGATAGTGCTCAAGTCAGCAGCACTTCTGGCAATATTACCTATGAGGGCACGGGCGGCAGCGGCATAAATAACAACTACGGTATTTTACTAGATGGAACAAATACCAGTGTTCGCAGTACGCAGGGAGGAAATATTACTGTTACTGGGACAGGTCAAGGTAATGGTACAGGTAACCACGGTATTTACCAAAACAATGCCCAAGTGACTACAACGGGGAATGGTACCGTTACCTACGAAGGCATAGGTGGCAATGGCACAAATAGTAATTTTGGTATTTTCCTTCTCAATGGAAGTGCTTGGATTACGAGCGAAGATGGGGCGATCGCCCTAACTGGAACCGGTAGCGGAAATGGAACAGGAAACTACGGCATTTATCAACTGGGTGCAGCCCAAGTCAGTAGTACCAGCGGAAATATTACCTATACCGGAACGGGCCGGAACGGGCGGTAATGGAACCGGAGGGGGCTTTTTTACTGGCAATCATGGCATTTTTCTAACAGGAACCAATACATCTGTTCGGAGTGAGACTGGAGTCATTACCTTTACGGGTGACGGGCAAGGAACAACTTCTGATAACTATGGGATTTTGCAAACAAGTGCAGCCCAGGTCAGGAGTACTTCTGGCAACATCACCTATGAAGGCATGGGCGGTAATGGCACAGGTAATAACTACGGTATTTTTCTAACCGGAGCAAGTACGGCTATTACCAGTGGGAGTGGCACGATCGCCCTGACGGGAACCGGACAAGGTAACGGAGCATCTAATCGCGGTATTAGTCAAGAAAGCGGTGCCCAAGTCAGTAGTACGTCTGGCAATATTACCTATGAAGGAACGGGCGGGAATGGCACAAGTAACAACTTCGGTATTCTTCTAAACGGAACAAATACACAAATTAGTAGTGGGAATGGGGCGATCGCCTTAACTGGAATGGGACAAGGGAATGGAACAGGAAGTTACGGCATTTTTCAAGTGAATGCAGCCCAAGTCAGCACCACTTCTGGCAACATTACCTATGAGGGCACAGGTGGTAATGGCACATCCTTTAACTACGGTATTCTTCTAAACGGAGCAAATACAACTATTGCTAGTGGGAATGGGGCGATCTCCCTGACTGGAACTGGACGAGGGAATGGAACAGGAAACTACGGCATTTATCAACTGGGTGCAGCCCAAGTCAGTAGTACCAGCGGAAATATTACCTATACCGGAACGGGCGGTAATGGAACCGGAGGGGGCTTTTTTACTGGCAATCATGGCATTTTTCTAACAGGAACCAATACATCTGTTCGGAGTGAGACTGGAGCCATTACCTTTACGGGTGACGGGCAAGGAACAACTTCTGATAACTATGGAATTTTGCAAACAAGTGCAGCCCAGGTCAGCACCACGTCTGGCAACATCACCTATGAAGGCACGGGCGGTAATGGCACAGGTAATAACCACGGTATTTTTCTAACCGGAGCAAGTACGGCTATTACCAGTGGGAGTGGCACGATCGCCCTGACGGGAACCGGACAAGGTAACGGAGCATCTAATCGCGGTATTAGTCAAGAAAGCGGTGCCCAAGTCAGTAGTACGTCTGGCAATATTACCTATGAAGGAACGGGCGGGAATGGCACAAGTAACAACTTCGGTATTCTTCTAAACGGAACAAATACACAAATTAGTAGTGGGAATGGGGCGATCGCCCTAACTGGAATGGGACAAGGGAATGGAACAGGAAGTTACGGCATTTATCAACTGGGTGCAGCCCAAGTCAGTAGTACGTCTGGCAATATTACCTATGAAGGAACGGGCGGTAATGGCATAAGTAACAACTTCGGTATTCTTCTAAACGGAGCAAATACAACTATTGCTAGTGGGAATGGCACGATTGCCCTGACCGGAATGGGACAAGGGAACGAAACATCTAATCGCGGTATTAGTCAAGAAAGTGGTGCCCAAGTCAGTAGTACTTCTGGCAACATTACCTATGAGGGCACAGGCGGGAATGGTACAGGTAGCAACCACGGTATTTATCTAGATGGAACCAATACCAGTGTTAGCAGTACGCAGGGAGGAAATATTACTGTTACTGGGACAGGTCAAGGTAATGGCACTCAAAACTTTGGAATTTATCAAAGTAATGCTCAAGTGACTACAACGGGGAATGGTACCGTTATCTACGAAGGCATAGGTGGCAATGGCACAAATAATAATTTTGGTATTTACCTTCTCAATGGAAGTGCTCGAATTACGAGTGAAGATGGGGCGATCGCCCTGACGGGAGAGGGACGAGGGAACGGAGCAAATAATTACGGGATTAGTCAACAAAGCGGCGCCCAAGTCAGTAGTACTTCTGGCAATATTACCTATACCGGAACTGGAGCCAATGGAGCAGCAATTCTGACTTTAAGTAGTAGTAACCGGATTGGGAATGGTACAAGCGGCAATATTTCCCTTATTTCTACCAATAATGTCATCACCCTAAATGATCTCACCGTCAACACTACAGGCAATCTGCATATTAATTCCCCAGCGAATGTTAGCCAAAATGCTAGTTCGTCGCTGCAAGCAACTGGCTTAGAACTTCTCGGAGCCGGCAATTTTACCCTTAGTAGTGCAACCAATGCTATTACCACCCTAGCGGGTAATACCACCGGAGCAATTAGCTATCGAGATAGTGGTGGATTTGCGATTGGCACAGTTGGCACAACGAATGGTTTAGCGTCTCAAGGGGCAATCACCCTCAATGCAGGGGGAGCCGTCACCCAAACTCAAGCCCTTAGTGCCACAAGCTTAGACTTATTAGGTGCAGGCAATTTTACGCTCACCCATACCAGTAATGCCATTAACACCCTAACGGGCAATACCACCGGAGCAATTAGCTACACCAATTCAGTTGCTTTAACCATCGGTAATTTAACTACAGGCAACAGTTCCCTCACCCTAATGACTCCCGGTAGCCTCACCTTTAACGGCATCATTTCTACTGGCACCGAGGATATAACAGCAACCGGGGGCATGATTGGGCAAACCGGCGGCACACTCACCAGTACTGGCATCGCTAGTTTTGAAAGTACTCAAGCCAATGTTGGTACGGTTTCCGCTAACAATACAACCAACACCAATCTGGGCAACTCCACAATTGGCGGCAACTTTACCCTAACCTCTACGGGAGCAATTACCCAAAGCGGCTTCTTGAAAGTAGCAGGCACCACCAATCTTAATGGCGCAACTGTCACCCTATCTAACCCTGATAATCTTCTCCTTGACCTCACCGCAACCACTTCTGCTGGAGATCTGATCCGTTCCCAAGTGGGACCCATCACCCTAGCAGGGCAAACTATCACCGGCAATCTCAGTATGACCAGTATTGATGGCACAACCACCACAGGCTACACCAATAGCCATAACGGGAATGCAATTACCCTAGGAGGGAATAATAATTTAGGGGGTGAGATTCGCTTTAATACGAATATGGCAGGTCTCAGTCAAGGGATTGTGGGTGGCGGCACTGCAAGTATTAGTCAAACCGGAATCCTTGAAGTTAGTGGAACCAGCAACTTTACAGCCATGGGTGGCACGATTGATCTGAGTACTCACGCAAATCAACTCACAGGAGCCGTTAGCCTCGACACCGGAGTCACAGGCGGGAACATTAGTCTGCAAAATAACCAAGCTACTCAACTGGCAGGAGTTACAACTGGTGACAATCTAACTATTACGACGGGTGGAAACCTCACCCAGTCGGGGGCGATCTCAGCAGGTGGTACGACAACGCTCAATGTGGGAGCTAATGATATTACGCTGGACAATGTTAATAATGACTTTAATGTCCTGGGATTAACTGCCGCCAATGCCGCGATCCAAGATACGAACGAATTGGAGTTAGCCGCATCCACCCTGACCGGTAACTTAAGCGTGACCAGCGGAGGTGATTTAACTCAATCAACAGCGACAGCCGTGAGCGTCACTGGAGCCACAACGTTCAATACCGGAACCCATAACATCACACTTGATGATGCCGGAAATGATTTCAATACCTTGGGAATAACTGCTGCCAATGCCACGATTGTCGATCAAAATGCTCTGGAGTTAACTACATCAGCGATCGCCAACACTCTGAGCATTACTACACAAGGGGATTTAACTCAATCGGGCAGCCTAACAACGCAAAACTTGGCAATTTTAGGGTCGGGCAATACCCTTCTGAATCATTCAGATAACCAAATTCAAACCCTGGCCGCCGATACAACGGGTAATTTAACGGTGTTAACAGCAACCAATCTAACCATTGATACCGTGAACCCCAATGGTATTGAAAATGCAGATACCGTTCTTCTCCAAGCGGGAGGCGATATTACTCTCAATCAAGGGATTAATGCTGACAATAATGTTACGCTCATAGCGACTGAAAACTTTATTAACAATGCCGGAGCCAATGCCCTCCAGTCTACGTCAGGTCGTTGGCTAGTCTATTCCACCAGTCCCCAAGGAAATGTGAATGGCTGGTCAGTCTTGGGAGGAGGACAACAGTTTAGTACGACCTACCCCACACCACCAGGGTTTGCTGGGAATGGTTTTGTTTATCGTGTGGCAGCACCTCTTTTACCTCCGGTTACATCCAATTCTCCGGTCATTCTTTCAACCGCGATCGCACCGACGGTCAATGTACCTGCTGTACCATCTTTACCACCACTGTCAACGCCTCCAACTAGCTCAGTCTCTCCCTCCCCGATCATTTTTACTTCGACGGATTTACCCCTACCCTCTAACCTATCCACCATTTTGCAAGGACAAGAAGAGGACGAGATGCCCCTAGAGCAAAGCCTCTGTCAATTGCTCGAAAAACGAGAAGAGGCAGTCTTAGAGATTGATGGAGTACCCATAGAGTCTGCTCTAGCAGAGGAGTGTCGTTAGGTTGACCCTGACTGAAAAAAGTGGACAAACTCCAAGAATCGCCAATGAAGGAGAATGTCCAAATGAGCCAAAAACCAAGACGAACATATATTGCAGATGAAGATGTGATTAGGATACTTCCAAATGGGAGTCCCTTGGTTCACAGGCTTCTCAGAGGCAAAATGTCCTAACACTCTACTCACTTGCAATATATAAACTTCTAATGGCTAAGTATAATCTTAGACTTTAATGGGCACCTCGAAAAATTGCTCGATCTGCTAAAAATAGAGGCTGAAACCATTGAAATCTCGTTTGCAATCGCCCCGAAATTTGAATTAATCGAGGTGCCCTAATCTTTATCTTTGTGCCACACTACGCGATGCCCACGCAGAGCAGCTTTATGTTTTAGCAGGCATTGTTCCCAACCTTGGCGGTCAAAAATCATTTTCATATCATCAAGCAGTCCCCATTTTTGCTCTTGCTGGCTAAGCTTGGTAAATTTGGCATAGCCTGGATAGTCGGGTGCAACCACTTGGTTTTTTTGATGAAGTAAGGGTGGATTGTCGATTGCGTAATCACGATATCGGACGTGAAGATCGTGCAGGGATATTGTCATGCTGGTTTTCAATGCAGGATGCGGCTCCTTGTCGAACCCCGGGAATACTAAATACGTTATCTGGGGCTTCTGGACGTGGAATTTCACTACCGTTGCTTCCTCCGGCCGGCCAATGGTACGGGAAGCACAGCCCTCATAGAGTCGCAACAGTGGTTCGAGCTGGTCTAAGGCTGATATATGTACCCAGAGGGAGTTGGGTCGCTGCTGGCCGATGGCACTCTGGCGGCAGTGCTGTTTAACGAGAGGCATGCGGCCTAGGGTCATCAGCATCAGGTCGGCAGCGGTGCAGGCTTGTTGGTAGCTACCAAACAGGGCTTTGATGTCTTTCTGGAATTCAGGGGAGAGGTCTTTGAACTTAGGGCGTTTGCTGAAATGGCTTAGAGCTAGGTAAACGAGGAGATCGTTGCGGCGTTTGTCTGCGATCTCATCCCACTCTCTCCCATCAGTGGCTTGCAGAATAACAGTAAAGGCTCGCCGAATGCTGCCAAAAGTGTCCTGTAATGGTGTTAGATATTCAATCCCCAATTCTTCAGTGGTGGGTAATCGGCCGCGATCAGTGTAAAAATCCATTAGCGGTTGCAGTCGCTCTCGGTATTCCTCAAACTTGCTGATCTTGATACGAATGCGAGGGGCCGTTGCACGGGAGCGGAATCGAGAAGCGCGAAAGGCTTCGGACTGGGCTTCATCCCGGAAGACAAAGTAGATACCTAGGGCTACGGGAATCGCATCCACCCCCAGCACTTGATCGATATACACTTTTAGTTCTTCCTGCTCATAGTATTTCTGGAAGGTATTGCGACTAGTGATGATGCCATCACCGTAGGCAATCACACCTCGGGTTTTGTCATCGATTAGCACTTGAGCCGCTACAATCAGCACTTTCTGGGTCAGGTTCCAGGCATTGATTAAGGCCTCTCGTCGCTCGGTAGTGTCTTCGATGACATTGATGACATAGCCCAAATTCACTACGTCGGCTGGGGTATTGCGAATATCGGGTCGAAAGTAAGGATCCCAACCGGAGCTAGTCAAGCCCAGGCGATGGATGTACTCAATGTCGGTTCCATGGCCGCAGCCGTAGTCAAAGTAGGTCGTGTTGGTAGCGAACAGTCCGGCTTCCACTGCAAGGCGGATGGGCTTGGAGACGGTGACTCGTGAGATCGCGGCTTTATGACGTTGGATTGTCGGGGGAGTGATGGCAGGATGAGCGTGTGTAGTGGAGAGAGGACAGGCAAGGGCGTGGTCGTGGATTTCTAGGCAGTGCTCTACGAGGCGGTGTTCCCATGGCATGCGGGTACCAATACCACGGGACTGCTCTAGTAATCCCAGTTCCTCTTCCTGCTGGGTAAGCCGTGCAAAGGTGGCATATAGAGGATATTCTGGGGTGATGAAGGTTTCTTTGCGATGCAGGATTGGAGGATTATTGCGGGTGTGGTAGTCTTGTTTGCTGATCTCTAGGGTGTTGAGATTGACCTGAATACTACTGTGAAGGGCCGGGTGTGCATCGGTATCAAAGTCTGGATATAAAAGATATGCTAGTTGGGATTTATTGAAGTTGAACTTAACTAGCGTAGCTTTTTCCGCCAGATCAGTGCTGGTTCTGGCCCTTTGCTCGATGGCTTGGAGGATAGGGTCAAGGTACTTCAGTGCCGACACATGGACGTAGAGAGCATCAGGCAATAGTTTACCAACTTGACTACGCTGGCAGACTTTGGCAATATTAATTGCGGTGACAGAGCTATCTAGCATTTTGGAAGGTTGGTGATACTGGGCTAAAATGCTTGCCAGCTATCTTATTGAAAAAAAAGAAAAAAGAAATATATGCTGAGTGACTTGATACCTCAACAACGTTACTGGTATATCCACTCTAAGGCCTACTAGTCCACATAATAATCTATAGTTGTTAAGCCTGTAAGTTAATTTCTATATCCTCTATAGCCTGACAAAAAAATGATTACATTCAAGTTCATTGCCAAATAATTAGGTATAAAGATTCTGTACGAATTTTATGATTAGGCAAACAACGCTCGACATGAATAAGGCTAGAGTACCTAGTTTATCGGTCTTTGCCCGGCATGAGACATTTCATCCTCGGTTTGGCTGGCTGAAGAAAGGATTCGATGGTGCTTGCCGAAACCCCAATATCTTCCTAGATGACGATGCCACGGTACAGCTTGGTGTTGGGAAGAACATGGTGCGCTCCATTCGCTACTGGTGTAATGCTTTTGGGCTGCTAGAAGATGATAAGCCGACCGAGTTTGGTAAGGCATTATTGGGTAAATGGGATCCGTACTTAGAGGATCCAGCCTCTCTGTGGCTGCTACATTGGCAGTTACTTCAGCCGCCCTGCTACGCTACCGCTTGGAGCTTTGTTTTTAACCACTTCAACAAGTTGGAGTTTACCTACGGTGATCTTTTTCATGAGCTAGGAGAGTATCGCGATCGCACCATTACCCGTATTGCCGATTCATCCCTGAAAAAAGATGTGAGCTGTATTCTGCGGATGTACACTGAGCAGCCCACCAAGGCCTCCAGTGGGGAAGAGTCTCTAGATTGCCCCTTTACCGAGCTACGGCTGATACAACTAGCGGGGGATACCCGTCACTACGTCTTTCATATTGGGCCGAAGCAAAACCTACCAGCGGAGGTGATTGTCTACGCAGCTTTAGTTTTTGCCCATCAAATGTATCCAACCGCCCGCACTATCCCCGTTAGTAACCTACTCTATGACCCTGGTAGCCCTGGGGTGATCTTTAAGATCAATGAGGCTGCTATCTGTGACGCTATTGACCGAGTGAAGCATCAGTTCAAAGAATTGAGTTGGGCGGATGCGGCAGGTAAACTGCAATTTAATTTTCGGACTGCGGATATTTGTAATCTAGCGTTAGATATACTAAAGGCTTATTATGACGAACACCAGGGCAAAGCGGCATGACCCCAAAACCCCTTTCTGCCTATTTTAGTCTGAACCGCCGCTACTACCGCTCGGTTAACTTGGTGCGGGATATTGATAAGCCCGATGCGGTGCAGGGTTATGTACCCACAGAGACAGTGGCAGGGGCATTACGGCGGATTCTGCCTGCTTTTAGCAATCCTCTCGCCCACCGTGCCTGGACGATTACCGGGGTCTACGGTACGGGTAAGTCAGCTTTTGCCCACTACCTTACGGCTTTATGTGCGGACGATAGCACTGATATTAAACAAGAAGCTCTAGCGATCGCCCAGCGAGCCTTTACCTCAGACAGCACAGAATACCGGGCTATTACTGAGCATATTTCCCCGACGGGACTATTGCGGGTAGTTGCTACGGGCCAGCGAGAACCCCTGAGTTGGACGGTGGCGAGTTTGTCTCTCTACCGGAGACATGTGGGTTCAACCCGATGACAACGGGTAGTGAGGAGAATGAGTAGGAAGCAAAAGCCACCTAATTCTGACTGTAATTCCAACCCGCTTCAAATCCTAAACTTGTAGCTAAAGACAGCAAAGGTTGAAACGTAGAGTTATAAGCCTTACTAAGTTTTTCAAAGTCAGTCAAGTCATCTTTTGTATGCAGTCTTAAGTCAGAAATATACATATCAATGAATCTATTCAATGTTTTGTCTTTGATCATTTTTTCCTTCCAGATTTTCAAGCCTAAGTAATGAACTCTAACAAACGAGTCAAAGTAAACTGATGAGGGAATGATTTTAGACTTTGATGAATTGACATCACTGAAAGTTGGAACTAGATTCCAAATCTGGTCATGTGCTACAAATGACCAAGGCAGATAGTGATCAAGAGACAGCTTTGAATCTGCCCTCAAAGGTCGATTTGAATAAATACAGCTAATTTCATCGGTGTATTCTAGAATCTTTTGCCAATACTTTGTCTGAGAAGCTAATGCACCTCTTCTAATCTGAGGGAATAATTTATTTGATATGGCAGGAGTGCTAGGATTCTTGCTCTGCATATATTGCAACCATTTCCAAGAAACCCATCCCCTAACAATAGAATAATTTATCCTAATGTAAGAAATCCATTCAGAGCTTAACTGAATAGATTTGCATAACTTCGGGGAATTCCCATTAAATTTATAAAGTGGTTTAGCTGTATCAAAATACTGTTCAGCTAGAGCCGTAATTATTTCATTCTCAATATCATCATTTCTTGTTGTACCTCGGCTTTGACTCTTATATGCCTTTAGTTGTTGTGATAGAAAAGGCGTAATCAGTCGAAATGGTACATATCGCATCAATGAGTCTTTACCTATCAAAAGATTATCCAAATTTCTTTTAGATATCTCTTCTCTAAGCAGGTTTTTCTCCAATTCATCAAATGCTGGCTTATCAAGATCCAGTTCCAGGGAATCTAGTTTAATAGCGATCTTGTCCTGTATGCCAAATGACAACTTGAAATATGTGTGAGGATACCAAGCATTAACCAATATCTCAATTAACAAATCTCTAAGACTGATTGTAGAGTCAATATCAAAGTTTTGTCTTCTCAAGATGTCTAACAGAGAAAGGAAAAAGACATATTTATAAGAAGTCGTTGTTTTGTCAAACAGTCTGGATAATGCAGCAACATTTAATCCTTCAGTGTCAGGAAGTCGTTCCAACCCTCCGCTAACGGGATTTATCCATGCTCCTGAATTCGCTTCAGCAAAAGTATCTTGACCTACAGCCAAGCCTGAAGCATATAAACCGATAAATTCATCCGCAGCATCAGGATTGATTGCCTTAAGCGCCGTGATTATCCCCTGAACTGTCTCAGAATTAGGATCTCTAATCTCAGCGACCCATCTGTGAACGTTAGATCGAGCAATACCAAGCTGTTCAGCCAACTTACCCTGGCTGATGCCGTAACTTGTTAGAATTTGCCCTAGAACCTTACCAGCTTTTCCCATGCCTCTTATCCTGTCAGAGAAGCATGATGACGTAAATAGAAGCCAAAAGGCTTCTATAGAGCATGATAAGATGGAGCCAATTGGTTTCCATTAGGCTAATCCCCAATGAAATACGAAGAATTGCTGCACCCTTGGGTTATCGTTCGTGCGCTTCCAAATATGCAGAACCGCTCCATAAAACGGTTTCGCCGTAGAAATGATGCTGATGAGTGCTTAAAAGCTCTTCGTCGCCTTTCTCCTACTGAAAAATTCATCGTCGTTTTTGATGCTTCCACAAAATCAAAGGAGCAAGATTGATGACCACTACCAGGAATTACCAAGGAATAGATTACACCTTGACTTTGAAAACACTTACCAATACAAGAGGATATGATCGAAGCACGATCGAGGTAAAAGACCTGACTGGTAGAGTATTTGAGACATGGCATCGTAGATACAGGCTGTGGCGAAATCCAATTCACGGAACAGCTAAAAGCATTGCTGAGATCAAGGAAATCTACAATGCGATCGACGTTGATGATTACGTTAATAAAAATGGCTATGAGGATTAGCACCTCGGCAAATTTCGTGGAACTTGGTCACGCGAAATCGGGTTGTCATCCAGTCGGGGTAGCCGTCGCACTCGCTATGCACCGACTGACTCCTTGTTGAGGACGTTAGTATTCGCCTCTGTGCCGACTCGTATGGAATTTCAGGAGTTTTTAGCGAAATTGCACCAAACATATGGTTTTGTTATTGGCGATCGCCAAGCCACAGAATTGATCAACTCCGGTGATGCTGATCGCAAAGATTTTGAAACCAATGCCAAACGGCTTGAACGTCGCCTTGCCAGTATTGGGCTGCTCAAACGCCTTTCCGATGCCTGTGCCTATGTTCAAAATCCTTTTGCCTCGGAGGTAAGATAATGCAGACCATTGAACTGATTGGTCAAGTTGCGGCTGACTTCCTGAAACGCTCAGTTCAAACCGACGAAACCAACGAGGGAGTTGCACGGTTTTTGCTAGATTGTCTCACTGCTCAGCAAGTTGCCGCCGTCTGCCAAGCCATTCTCCATGACTCTGACCTTGCCCCGCTTATCAAGATTCAAGTTCCACGAGATATTGTAGGAGATTTCGGGTTACCTGATGAAATTTTGACCGATGAACGTACAGTTCACCTGCGTCACTCAGATTGCGATCGTCCTGCACTACTGCTGGCTAACATCAGCGATGACCAAACCCAATCTCTGAATGACATCACCTCTGTTGGTGCTCAAGAACTGAAGGGACAGATTGAGTGCTGGATTAACCTAGCTGCCAAAGACCTGGCAATTCCTATCGAGCAGATTGAATACTGGTGTAAAGCCCTGAAGGGACTCCAGAGAGTTGGCACACCCAGCCTGAAAAATTTTGCGGAATACATTGTTCAAACGAAATCTCGCATCCTTGAAGAAAGCCTTCCAGTCATTGATGCACTAGGGTGGGCATTGCCCGCTTTGCGACTCCCCCGCGATTCTGGCTACTTTCGCGCCATTCCTGAAACCCAGTTGGGACACACTCATCGCTGGGAAAAGCTATTTCAGCAAGCTTTCGCGAAACGCGCCTGTTTACTACTGAAGCAAACCCCTAGCCGCAAGCCAATCGATGAGCAGGATCTCCAAACTGCCTTTGACAAGGTGAAGGATGATATTCCTGAGATCGCCTACCCAGCTATTCAAGCATTTATCGCCAGTTCCGCAGGATGGACTTCCGAAGCTGAAGCCCTTTCCAAGTTTGAGTGGGAATCGGATAACATCAACACGCTGTTTTCTGGTTTACAAGCTCAAAAGACAGACATTGCCTCTCTCACCCTAGATTTCTTTGACGATGAGTATCCCGACACTCTAACGGAGTCAGAAACCCAATACATAAACGCCTTGAAAAAGCGAAATAAACGTGAGGCGCTAGACGAGGATCGAGAATTTTATGACGCTCACCGTCAGGAACTTGAGGGAGATCGCAAGCTCAAAGCAAAGTGGGATAAATTCGTCTACGGACAGCCTATTGAGTGTACAGACTTTCTGATTGGTTTACTACAAGCCTTCGAGCGGCTTTTTGATCAAGCTGAAACTGTAGCTGGTTTTAAGTCACTTAAAATTGAAACCCAAAAAAGTAGTAGAAAAAGTAAATGGTTGGAACTCAATGCTGACGTGGGTCGTTATTTTTGCACCCGTTATAAGGGTATTGAACAACTGACTGCTCCTCACATTGAGTGGGAGACCCATTGGCTATTCAAATACGACATGTTACTAGAAGAGACTCAGAAAAAGCAGCAGGCAAAGTATCGCGAGAACACCTCTACAGCGAAAACTGCGACAGAAATTAAATTCTATGTTGAGATGCGGGATAACGCCCAGGCTCTAATTGCTAAGACGCAACTAGTTTGGCGTTGTAATCCCAATTCAATTGGGATGGAACTAGGTAGTGACCTGAAACGACTGCTTAAAGACTCACCTTGCCAGCTTTCCCAGGTGTCAAGAGAGGTAGTCAGCAAGAAGGGACGATTGCAGAGTATCGCTCTGTCAGACGTTGGCACCCTAATGGCAGCATATCGACAAAATCGAGGCTCTTTAGTCAGTAAGTATGATCGCAAGAGCGACCTGGACAAAATTTTTCCTGAAAAAATTAAACAAGCTGTCGTGGATGGTCGTCTCTCGAAGAATGCGGGTGAAGCAATCACTGCCACCTGGAAAACTTTTGCAGAACGATATAGGGCAGCGATCTCCAGTTTTACAAACGAAGGACAAGGTATTGCCAGTCCGGAACTGCTGCACCAGTGTGAAGCCTATGGCAACCTATTCAAAACTGTTCTAGAAAATGTCAAGGGCGACCTCAATCGTATTGATTTCTATCAACCGATCTTGCGCTTGGGCTGCATCCGCGTTGAACGCGGTAAACCTGCTGCCATCATCGCCCCTTGGCATCCACTAAGATTAGCATCCCTAGCCGTCAAAGCCCGCCAGTTGGCAGGACTCCTTCGGTACATCATCTCTACACCAGAAGTCAACTTTGGTGATTCTCGCTTATTCTTTGCTGATTTGCGGAACGAACTCGATCACCCCTACTATCCTGAGGTTTGTGTTGGCTACCAGGGGCAGCAGCCCGAATTGCTCTCTGTGTCTGACACGGTTAACGACTACAGCCTGATGGAGCGCCCCACACGAGACGAGAGCGATCGCGCAACCAACGAAAATCCGGCTGAAGCAACCGATCGATTGCTAGGGATCATCCGCCGCTATGTAGAACTGCTGCCCCATGAAAAAACGAATCTGAGTGTTGTTCTATACCAAACCGACTCGATCAAGCTACCTCAAGCGATCGTTAACAAGCTGAGTGAAGAACTACAAGATAATCGAGAGGAAGTTCGTTGCCAGGTCGTTCTACGCCATCGGAATAGGCAAAAACTCGCTCAACTCTACGAACAGATGCTGGAAAGCTCTGATGCTGATCCCGATGCGTTTATTGCTAGTGAGGTTTCTCAAGACTTTATGGCAAGACTGCGGATCTCAGTCATGTCTAACGACGTTCCTTCCACCACTCCTACAGAAGGGAAGTTTGCCGACATTGTATTTTTGCAAGATGCCATCTCACGACAGGCAAAAGTAGTTTGGCAACCTTCACCATTTGACAGCAACACAGCCGAAATCTTAATCCATTCTCCTGCTTGTTGGGCACGTAAACGCCCGTCATCTAAAGACGAGCTTAAATCCACCGTTTATCTCACCTGTCCCAAGCAGACGATGGTGGGTCAAGCCTACCTTGATATGGTGTATAGCCTGATTCAATGTGAAGATTGCTCTCCTGATCAACACTTTTTACCTGCCCGTCAAATCTCCTTCCAAGAAGAAACGACAAAGACAACTTTTGACGAAAGCCACCGTTTAGGGGAGTGGGTTGTCAACTACGATGATTTGCTGGAACGACGACAACTCGTTAACCAGGGCGTAAAGGTTATTCGCTATCAACAGAACCGTACCGATGAACGAAACTTCCTCGTCTCCTCGGATGCATCTCTGAATGTTCTTAAAGTGCTAGTCAGAAAACGCTTAGAAGCCTTAAATTTAGGCTTGGAAAGCAACAGAATCGATAAACTGGTAGAACGCCTAATTAACGAAGCCAACGCCGTTTCTGGTGACATCGTGTTACGAGCCGCAAAATGTGGCAGATTCGCCAGCGAGCTAATGGGTGTGGTTCTAAGTAAAGCTTTGATTACAGCAGAAATGGGAGCACAAAACCCAATCGGCTGGTACTTTCTGGATGACTATGCCTCCTGGTTAGGGCAAAAAGAGGGTCAAATTGCTGACATCATGGCAATTTCACTCCAGTACGTCGATAACGAGCCTATCCTGAAAGTCATTATTTCTGAGGCAAAATACGTTGATGTCGCGGGTTTAGCTGACGCTCGCAGAACTTCACAGAACCAGCTTCGGCAAACAGTCGATCGCATTGCCGATGCCCTCTTTATTAGTCCGGGTCGTCTTGATCGGGATCTCTGGCTATCTCGCCTTAGCGATCTTCTACTCGATGGCATTGAATTTAGTTCCGACAACAAACTGAACATTGAACAGTGGCGCGAACATATCCGCTCAGGGACTCTTCGGATTGACCTATCTGGCTACTCTCAAGTCTTTGTATCCGGAACGAATGAGAGCAATGTAGAAGGGGAGCGATCACCGATTCCCAAAGTTGAACGCTGCTTCCAAGAAGTATTCGATCGAGAATCTGTTCGTAAACTTGTTCTGGCTTATGAATCAGGACAACCACTCTTCCCCGTAAGGGAACAGCTTGGCGATGATAAACCCTGGACAGTAACAGAAGCATTACAACCTGCTGATCGAGTCACATGGGTTTTAGAAATTGAGAAAGTAGAGGCAACAACGACTCCTCAGCCAACACCTGCAAAAGTTAATCCGCCTGAAAATTCCGACAGTCCTCTTCAGCCAACCCTGCCTGATCAGCCAATTGAAGCTGAAACTACAATCTCTCCAGGTTCCTCACCTGTTGAAAATGTAGATAGTTGGGCGAGTCCAGTACTGGTTTCTTGGTGGCAGCAGGGACAAGCACAGACCAGCCAAGGTGATGCAGTGGCAGAAAAATGGCTGGAGGAAGCGGCTGGAAAACTGCGGACGGCTCTATTAGGATATAACCTGCAAGCCAAAATTGAAGGGAAACGCCTGACTCCAAATGCAGCGATCGTCCGCTTCAAAGGCTCAGACAATCTGAAGCTAGATGACATCGAGAAGAAGCGATCTCAACTCCTGACCACTCACGCTCTGAACATTATTAGCGTTTATGGTCAGCCTGGAGAAATTGTTGTTACCGTCGCCCGTCCCCAGCGCCAAACGATTTCCCTACAAGAAGTGTGGGCAAAACGAAAAATCAATCGATCGCCTGCTGGTGTGAACCTCAGCTTTATCATTGGAGTTAATGAACTGGATGGTGAATTACTTTACCTCAATCTAGGCAGTAGTTTCGAGAATTTAGAACAACACGCTCCGCACACGCTGATTGCTGGAGCGACAGGTAGTGGTAAGTCAGTTCTGTTGCAAAACCTCCTTCTCGATATTTGTGCAACGAACTCTCCCAAACTGGCAAGCATTTATCTAATCGATCCCAAAATGGGCGTTGATTATGCCAACATCAGCGACCTACCTCATCTCAAAGAAGGAATCATTATTGATCAAGATCGTGCGATCGAGGTTCTGGAACTTCTAGTCGAGGAAATGGATAACCGATATCGCAAGTTTCTTCCTCAGAAAGCGAAATCGTTGCAGGACTACAACAGTAAAGTCCCTGAGCAGGATAGGCTTCCGGTACTATGGCTAGTCCATGATGAGTTTGCTGAATGGATGCTAATCGATGAATACAAAGCTGCTGTATCCTCTGCCGTGCAGCGTTTAGGTGTGAAGGCGAGAGCAGCGGGCATTTACCTCATCTTTGCAGCACAGCGTCCTGATGCCAACGTCCTTCCAGTACAGCTTCGAGACAACTTAGGAAATCGTTTAATTCTGAGAGTCGAGAGTGTCGGCACTTCAGAAATCTCGCTTGGTCAAAAAGGGGCGGAGAGCCTTTTAGGCAAAGGACATTTAGCTGCTCGCCTGACCAATCAATCTGATCTTATTTACGCTCAAGTACCATTTCTAGCTGATGAAGAAATGACTGCAATTGCCCGAATTATTACCTCTCAAAATAGTTTCTGAGTCAAATATGTTGAGCTCTGTTTCAATACAACGGTTTAAGAACCTAAAGGACATAACTATATGCCTAGATAAAGTTAATATCTTAGTAGGAGGTAACAACTCAGGCAAAAGCAGTATCCTGCAAGCAATTCAATTTGCAGTTTCAATAGCCCAAACAACAAACCTAGAAAATATTAAGTGGGTGCAAAATAGGTTGCCCACATCTTTATCCCACTTGCAGTTGATTTATTCGCCTCTAAGAGACGTTTCTGCTCTCGCTATGGGTGGAACGTTAGAAGAAAGGAGGGAGAAAGCTATTTTCATACAACTAGAGGAATGGGACACAACATGCGCCTCAACAGTTGTCATAAGAAAAGGGCGTAATAGAAATATTACTGTTGCGATTGAGGGAAAAGCATTGGGGATAAAACTTCAGGAAATCGAAGATCCTTTTAGTATCTATGTCCCAGGATTAGCAGGAATTCCAAACGTTGAAGAGTACAAAAATCCAGGCATTGTCCGTAAAGCAGCCGCTCGAGGTGATGCAAACAACGTTTTTCGTAATATCTTATGGCTACTTAAACAGAATTCAGATAGTTGGCAAAAGTTCCTTGACGACTTTTATTCTGTGTTTCCAGATAAAAATATTGATGTAAATTTCAGCCCAGATCGTGATGATCATATTATGTGTACTGTAAAAAACTCTGAGAAAGATTTACCAATTGACTCAGTAGGAACAGGAGTTTTACAAGCTATACAAATTCTCTCATACGTTAATCTTTATAAGCCCAAGCTACTCCTTCTTGATGAGCCTGATGCTCATTTACACCCAAACAACCAACGTAAACTAGCCAAGATATTAGTTAAATTATCAGAAAGCCGAGATTTTCAGGTAGTTTTAACCACGCATTCTAGGCACATTTTAGATGAACTATCTGGTTCAGCAAAAATTCATTGGATTAGTGATGGTAACCGTGTAGAGGATGAAAACTTTGATGTGGTTAAAGTCTTAGAGGCTGTGTAAAAAGAAATGTAAAGATAGTAGCAAGCCACTAGAGTAACGTCTGAAAATAATGGTGATGTAGTTCTCTAAGACAGTCTATGCCATACCCCAGTGACCTCTCAGACCAGCAATGGCAAATCCTTGAACCGTTGCTCCCAGATCAAAAGCCCGGTGGTCGGAAACGGCGAGTAGACTTAAGAGCGGTATGCAATGCCATCTTCTATCACCTGAAAACGGGCTGCCAATGGCGCATGCTACCGAGTGAGTTTCCCCCCTACTCCACCGTCTACTTTTATTACCGCAGTTGGCAAGTAGAGGGCGTTTGGTCACGCATCAATCAAACCCTCATCCGGCAAAGACAAGAGCATGTCGGCAAACATCCGTTACCCACCGTGGTTGCTGTGGATTCTCAATCCGTCAAGACCACGGAAAAAAGGGGGAGGTCTATGGCTTTGATGGGGGCAAGAAGGTGAAAGGACGCAAGCGTCATATCATTGTCGATTCCCTCGGTCAGATGCTCAAGGTGATTGTGACAGAAGCGAATGGGTCAGATCGAGTCGGGGCAGCCTATGGTTTGCTGGAGTGGCGAGATCAATATCCCGAAATGGTGGAGAACGTGCATACAGTGCTGGCAGATGCCGGATATCGGGGAGACCGATTTCGCTTATGGGTGTGGTCACTGGTGCAAGCAGCCGTAGAAATCCGAGAGAATCTCAAGGGAGAGTTTGAGGTGGTCGCAAAGCGTTGGGTGGTAGAGCGCACGTTTGGATGGTTGAATTTTTATCGACGATTGAGTAAGGACTACGAGTTGTTGCCTGAAGTCTCTGAGTCAGCCATCTATGCGGTAATGGTTCACCTGACACTACGCTACCTTGCCCCTGCTTAATCTTTCTTTTTAAACAGCCTCTTAATGGAAATTGGAGCTTTAGACAAAGGCGATCGCTTAAAAAGTGGTCTTACAAAATGTGTTCTTCTAACGGAAGATAGTGATACTAAACCTATTAAAACCATTTTAGAGGCTTCTGATTTTAATATCAACGAGATGGATGTTTGGTCTTATGAAGGATGCTCAAAAGTTGATACGGCTCTTGTTTTAGCTGCTTTTATTAAAGAAAATGCTCCAGCAACAAAAATTCTACTTCATAGAGATAGGGATTATCTGACGCAATCAGAAGCTGAAGAATTCAAGAGTAAAATTGAAGCTGCAAATATAAGTTGCTTTCTGACAACTGCTACTGATGCAGAGTCACATTTTCTTTCCTCTGACCATATCCATCATCTATTTCCTGTTATTTCTGTTGAAAGAGTAACAGAGATTATAGAAGAAACGACAGTTTGGGCTAAAGAGAAATCAATTAAGAAGTTCATTAATGCCCGGACACAAGCTAAGTTCGCTGCTTATTACCGGGGTCATGAAAGCAAGCCAGATGCAGGTGAAATTGCAATGGCAGCAATGAATTTGTATGATCAGGATGTTGTTCGATATCGTCATGGGAAATCAGTCATTGGTTACTTAAGAAATGTACTTCAACAAGAGATAGGAGGGAATATTGATTTATTTCAGGTCACAGAGCATCTTGCTATACAAGAGTTAAAAGATATCGCGACAGCTATCTGGGATGTTTTGTAGCTATTTTTAATCAATCCTATTGATCTATCCACCATGACTAAACTACATGATTCTACTTCTGTTAATCACTGTATATATATGGACTATCATGCCACAACTCCAGTTGATTCAAGAGTAGCCGATCGCATTTATCAATGCATGACAGAAGAATTTGGAAATGCTAGCAGTACCGATCACGAGTGGGGCGATCGCGCTGAAGCTGCCGTCAAAGAAGCGGCTTGCCAGGTTGCTGACCTAGTGGGTGCCTCTCCCCGCAATGTAATTTTCACCTCCGGTGCCACCGAAAGCCTCAACCTCGCCATCCAAGGAACCGTTCATCATCTAGAACGATCCAGCACTAAGCCTCGCATAGCCATTTCTACCGTTGAGCACAAAGCTGTCCTTGATACTTGTGCTGCCCTCCACAAACAGGGACGCATCGAGCTGATCCATATTTCCGTCGATACCCAGGCTCGACTTGATCTGGGTCAGCTAGAGCAAACCTGTGCCAGAGGCATTCATCTGCTCTGCATCATGGCCGCCAACAACGAAGTCGGCACCATCTACCCCATTGAGAAAATTGCCGAGATCGCCCAGAGCTACCAAGTGCCCTTTCTCTGTGATGCCTCCCAAGCCGTTGGCAAAATCCCCATCCAGTTCAGTGAGTGGGGCCTGACTATGCTGGCCCTGTCGGCCCATAAGCTCTACGGCCCCCAAGGGATCGGCGCACTCGTCTTCTGTCGAGATCATCCCCTAGAGCCGTTACTTTACGGCGGTGGACAGCAAAAAGGATTACGCCCCGGTACCCTTAACGTCCCCGGTATTGTTGGTTTGGGCGAAGCCTGTCGGCTGCGAGCGATTGAAATGTCCGTGGATGAGGTTGAAATTGGCAAAAAGCGAGATCGCCTGCAAACGCTACTCCAAAGCCAGATTCCTGAGCTGGTAATCAACGGAGATCGCCAAAACCGCCTGGACGGGAACCTGCATATCTCCATTCCTGGCATTCCCAACAGCACCATTATTGCCAGAGTACGCCATCAACTAGCTATTTCTACTGGCTCCGCCTGTTCCGCTGGCGTTGAAGCTCCATCCCATGTGCTGAGGGCGATGGGGCTATCCGAACCAGTTGTCGAAGGTGCCCTTAGAATTAGCCTAGGCAAGTTTTTGACTGACAATGATATTTACCAAGCTGCCGTAATTCTGATTCAAGCCGTGCTGGCGTTGAAGCATGCGATGGCGTGACGTTATGGCAGTCGCTACATAGATTAGGACGCTATGCTTAGAACGTTCTCCATCGCTTCTCGTAGGGTGTCAAACTCACCTAAGCATTTGCGAATCCGACTCTTAATCCATGACCAACATTTTTCAATGGGATTCAAGTCGGGAGAATAGGGGGGCAAGTACCATACCTGACAGCCTGCTGCTTTCACCAGTTCTTCAATTCGTCCGCCTTTGTGAAAACTGGCATTATCAATCACGAGGGTCTGCCCTGGCTGCAATACGGGAATCAAGCAGGTTTCTAGCCATACCTCAAAGATGGAGCGATTACACATGCCGTCTACGGTAAATGGAGCCATCAATTGCCCTGCACACAGAGCCGCAATCATATTTGACCCTGCCTGAAAAAAGTGTACAAACTCGAAGAGTCGCCAATGCAGGAGAAAGTCGAAATGCCCCAAAAACCAAGACGAACATTTATTGCCAAACAAAAAACCGATTTCTCTAACTATAGGTCAGTAACCGTGGCGATTCTGAAGCAGTCAGGCAAGCGGATCAGCCACGTCGCCCAGGAAATGGGTTTAACAGAACGTGCCCTTTGACACTCCCCGTCACTTTTTGGAATGCAGCGAAGAACCATAGAGACGACTACATACTTTCCCCTACCCTACTAGGGACAGAAGAACAGGCAGCGGTCAATCTGCCGGATGCTTCAGGTCTTAGGCTTTAGAGGTAAGCCTGAAGCCCTTGTGGGTGAGGTCGTTGACCCATCACAGCATTCAAGTATCACTGCATGATTTTATTAAAAATGGTATTACTATTTTGATAATTTCATGCAATCATAGATTCATTGCTTCATAGTTTCATTATGAAAATCATTGCAGTGACTGGGTTTAAGGGCGGGATTGCCAAGTCCACAACAGCGATCCACCTGGCAACATTCCTGAGCAAATCCACTCCAACTTTATTAATTGACTCTGATCCGAATCGCACCTGTGAAAAGTGGTCGGATAGAGGCAATCGTCAGCAAGCCTTTATCGTGACCAATGAGAAAGCAGCATCCCGGCATATTCCGGGCAAGTCTTATTTAGTCCTCGATACCCCTGCTAGGCCAAGCAGCAATGAATTAAAAGAAATTGCAGAAGGAGCTGACTTGGTGATTGTCCCGTGTTTACCCGATGCGTTTAGCCTCAGTGTCACCCTTGACATGATTAGTGAACTACCGAGTCAATGTTTATATCGAGTTCTGTTAACCATCTGTCCACCTGCACCGAGTAAAGAAGCAGAGCAAGTACGTGAGGCTCTAACAGAAGCCCAGATTCCCTTATTTACTGCACAAATTCGCCGTTCGGCTGGGTTCACAAAGGCCGCCGCCCTCGGAGTTGCGATTCGGGATATTCCTGATAGTCGGGGCCGCATAGCCTGGCGAGATTATGAGGCAGTAGGACGGGAAGTCATTAGTATACTTCGAGGACATCATGGTTAACTACAAGCAGATTATCAGTCAAGCCAAAAAAGAGGAAGTTATACAATCCTCATTGCATGAAGCAATGCAAGCAGGAGAAATGGTCAATCTGTGTGTGCGTGTTCCCAGTCAATGGCGTAATCACTGGAAATCGGAGGCTGCCAAGAAAGGGATAAGCCTGGGAGACTATGTGATCCAGGCCATGAAAGAAATGTACGGTGAGCCTCCAACTGCTTAGGGAAAGTGTGATGTGCAATGGAGAGCGTTCAGCGATCGCCATTTTGATGTAGGCGGTATCCATGGATTTTTGGTATTACTGGTTAGGGTAATCACTGTTGAGTCAATGGGAAATAAGATGTGCTGAAAGGCAGAATTTTTTCGTTTAACTTTCTCAATTAGTTGAGCATAGATTCGCTGAAAAGAGCCATCCGTTCGAGTTTTATTTGCTTTTGAAAATGTGGACATATGCACATTTATTCCTGACTTGTTTAAGCGATAAAACAATGCTCTCATGCTGGTCAAGCCTGCATCTAAGATGTAGGTTAGCCAGATTTTGAAATTCAGTTGAGAGTTAAGAACTGGGTAGTCAGAACGGCTAAGTGACTTAAAAATTGATTTGACAATTTTTGAAAATGATGCCATGATGTACTCACATTTTTTTATTTATATAAGGGTAAAATACTATATTTCTACCCTTTTTTTCTTCTTTAAGCTAACTTTCAACACTTCTGGACTCAAAGGTATCCCGTTCCAGGTATTAATTTTTTCTATTTAGACTGATTGCATTTTGAAATTGAATTTTATTCTGATTTTGATTGTTTTGATGAGAAACTGCTTGTGGGAAAAGAGGGCTACCTGGCGACCAGAGTTCAACGCTATCTGAATTTTGATCGTAGTAGGTTGGATCAGTTGTGACTCGGATTGAATGGTTCATCCCAGGCCGGAGATAGGAAAAATCCTTAGTTCCTGTACTGGTTGCTGAGATTCCGGCTGGTAGTAAGTTTGGCTGGGTTAGGATGTTTTGCAAATCCGTAAGTGTATAGGCAGGTTCCGGCAGAGCGGGGCTAATGAAATCCTGATCAATAATGGCATCAAGATCAAAGTTAGAAATTTGTGATTGATCGTGCTTAATTTCATCCATTAGGTTAGCTTTGTATCGTTCCCGTTGTTCTTTACTTTGCAGAACCAGACGACTAATTTGATTGGGAAGGCGAGCTAAAATTGGTTGTAGGCGACCAACTACATCTTGGAATGCTTCAATTCGTTCCTGTAGGGCTTGGTAAACATCTGCTTCGACAGTATTTGCGTAATGGAGATTATGAATCCGGATTTCGCGATGTTTTTGTCCAATGCGATCAATCCGTCCAATGCGTTGCTCAACTTTCATCGGGTTCCAGGGCATATCGTAGTTAATTAAAGCACCGCAAAACTGAAAATTTAAGCCTTCTGCCGCTGCTTCAGTACAGAGCATAAGATCGGCTTGCCCATTCAAGAATCGTTGCTTAGTTTGTTCCCGGGAAATCACTTTCCAGTATCCGTTATTCTGTAAAATTTCTCCACCTCGTCCTGAAAAGCAGATAATCGGTAGCTGTAAGCTTTGGGTGAGTTCTTGACGAAGAAAGTCTAGAGTATCGGTAAATTGAGTAAAGATAATAATCTGTTGATACCCATCGGATTGGAGATTTTTAATTAACTGTTTAACAACTTCAGTTTTACTGTCTATGGGCAGTGCCGATACCTGATTGAGTAGGTCTTGCAGATCAGTTGCTTCTTCTTTTTCTAGTGCTTGAATCTCTAGTTGCTGAGCTTCATCAATATCAGGCGCTTCATCATTAATATCTTCGTCAAAAATATCTTCAGCTAATGTTTCTACTAATACTGGTGTCGTGCTATTCCCCTGTAGTTTTTCCAAGCGGTGTTTCAATGTTTGAGCAAGGGCATAAAAGCTACTGGCCAACCGCCGCCGATAGATGGTCATAACAAAACCAACCGCATTTCGTTCAGCCGCTGCTGCATTGTTATAGGTTGTCGTAATATAGTTTTCCACTGCTTCGTAAACTTCACGTTCTCGTGGAGATAGTGGGATAAATTCGTCTTTAACGTGGCGTTGGGAAATTGGTGTCGAAATTTTGCCACTGTTGTAATAACTCCGGAGCAGGTCTCGGGTATGGCGTGATATTAAAACCCGCACGGGACTATGGGCTTGCATGATGCGGATGGCAGCAGCTCGTTCATCGGTCTCTAACTGTCGTAGTGGTGTTGTGGCTGTATTTCGCAGGGCTTTCAGAATCCGTTTTGTTTTGGAGCGATTATGAGTTTGCGGAGCGAGTTTCTGGGCCAGTCCCTCATTAATCTCTGTAAAGTGATGTTCTACTGACCGAAACAGGCGGGCCATGTAGGCTAACTCTTCAGAACTAGGGCTAGGTTTATTCGTCAGTTCAAAGAAACGAAGAAAGTCGGCGGCTGTCCATTCTGAAGGCAGGCCGAGTAATGAGAGTAAATCCCAAACTTCAATCGGGTGAATTTGCATCGGTGTCGCAGTTAGTAAGACCAGGCCTTGGGTGCGATTGCGTAACTGCTGCATCAGAGCTAAGAGGCGGTTTGGGCGTTGTTTTTCCAGATTGGTTTGTTGGCCTTGGCGGCGAGCAGCATGGGCTTCATCGAGAATAATTAGATCCCACTGCTCCGCCTGGTGTAAGAGTTCGGGCATTCGATCTGCACGACGCATTAAGTGACTGGAGACAATGAGACAGGGTTCTTTGTGCCAATCTTGGCGGCTAATTGGGCGAGTGTCAGAATGTTGTAGGCCAACGGAGGGATACCAGTTGAAATTTTTGCCATCATAAGTGGGCCAGTTGAGGTTAAATTTTTCTCGCAACTCTATTTGCCATTGTTTCAGTACCGCTGCCGGCGCCATGATCAAGATGCGCTTGGCTTTTCCACTTAACCAGGCCTGGCGCAGAATTAACCCCGCTTGAATTGTTTTACCCAGGCCAACCTCATCGGCAATCAGTAACTTAGGTGGCCAGTTATCCCACATCCGTTTGAAAGCTCGGATTTGATGGGGCCAGGGAGTAACAGCACTGGTCACTTCGCCAATTCGTTCACCACCGGGTAAGTGTGGGGCCTGGGCAATGTAATTCCAAACAATCGTTCTTGAATCAAGGATTGGATCTGGTTCTGGTGGTTTGGCTGGGCTGATCGATGGTGTAACGGTATAGGTTCCTGACGTGGATTGAACGAGGCGTTTTGGGAGTGTATTGGCCGGTGGAGCAAATTGGAGTAGATGATCGTGAATGGCCTGGGGGACAGTCATGACTAAGGCATTGGGTGAGCGATCTGCCCAGAGGGAGGCAAAACTTTCATCTTCGGCGTTGACATGATCTGGCGTGGCCCAGCTTGTAAAGACATGAAAACTTTCCCAGTTATGAAGCCAACCATTTTCGGTTTCATTAATGCTACCCGTAAAGGCAATACGTTCCCCGTCTTTGTCTTCAATAATTCCAGCCTTTTCATGAAAAACATGGGGGGCAAACGAAGGCTGGCGGTGAGCATCACAGGGAATAGCAATTTTGATGTCGAGAATATGATGTTGAATTAACCAGGCCAGGAGTTCTAAGGCATCATGGGCGGCTTGATTGGGCAGAATAAGGGGTTGAGCCAGTAAATAGGTTTGGATACGTTGGCGGAGGTCTTCTCCTTTTTGGATAGCCTCAATTTCAGGAGCGTTAAGGGTACAACCAACAATTAAGCGCATTGTTCCCTGATTTTGAATTAGCCCCTCCAGGCCCCGCATCGCCAAAGCCAGAGCCGTTGCTGAAAAATAGCCCGTTGTTCGCCAGTAGCGTGTGGCAAAGGTTAAGGCTGGAATATAAAACTCTTGAAGAATATCCCCACTATCGCGACTATATTTCGTCTTCCAAGAATAGTATTTGAGGCTGTTAACACTGTTCATTGGTTAGTTTTAATGCTTCTGTAGAATTTATGACTTTTAACCAAGGAAGATCAATCCAAAATTCTGCTTGCACTGCTGGAGGAATAAATATAGTTTCAAAGAGTGCAGGTAGAATGTCTAACTGTCCAATTCTCTCTAAGCTAATTAGACATCCAGTATCGCTAATAATCACGGTGCTGGTCACAGGCCGAGGTCTTCTCTCAGTTCTTCTGGTGAATAGGCAAAAATAGGGACTCGATAGCGGCCTAAGATTTCCATAAAAGTCCGTTGTGAATACCCGGCGATTTTAGCGGCTTGCCCCAGGGAGACTTTACCGAATTCATAGAGTTTGATGGCTAATAGGAGGGTCACCTCATCCGTTGAAAGTTCTGAGGGTAGTTCAAATTTTAGCTCGATTGTTGACATTATTAACATTCCTAAAAAACAAAATATTTTCTTTCTTAACTTAAGTCTTCTTCCGTAAGATTTGCGGTTTTCATTAAGGCTTTAAGTGTTCCAATTTTTAAGTCCTGATTGCGGTGGACAGGAATCGAGATAATTTGTTTGGTCTGTAAATTTTCATAGATATGATGGCTGCCGCTGACTCGTTGTAAAGTCCATCCTTTTTTCTCGACAATTTTACATAGCTTTTTCCCTGACACGGATTTCATACCGCAATCTCAATTTTCGTTTCGTCTGGAGCAGTGATAGCTCTCTGATTCGCTACCTCTAGCCAGCCCTGAATCGCATCCTCTAAATTTGCCATTAATTCTTCTTTCGTTTCCCCTTCTGTGACACAACCTGGCAGTGCAGGAACCTCGGCCCAATAGCCGCCTTCTTCAGCGTTATGGATAATGACCGTGAGTTTCATGATTTTAATCTCCTAGATTTTTAAGTTAAGGTTCTGCCCAAAGTGCGAGTTGTTGCGGTTCATCAATTTTGTCAGCAAAGGCTAAACGGCGGAGATTTTCCAGGCCCTCAAAGTCATTGGCGGCGGCGGCAACAGCTTTGGCGGGATCAATGCCGGTGTAGGTTTTGGAGGGGGGCAAGACTTCTAGGACAGCTTCCAGTCCAGCTAAAAAGGTCGGGTCTTGGCTGAGGTTATTTTTTTCTAGGAGTTCACGGGCAGCGGCTAAACTCTGACTTCGACCCAGGTGGGCGGCATGGTGGATTGCATCAATGAGTCCGCGACTGCCATCGGTGGGGCCTAGGGAAGCATTAGCAGCACGAATCGCACTATCCCAGAGGATGACATCACTGCTTTTTTTCTCAGCTAGGACTTTGATAATGTCTCGATCTAGGTCTAATCCAACAACACGGGCCAGGCGTAAGGCTTCATCGTAGGGGAATTGTGGGGCTTTGAAGGCATCCCAGGCCAGGACAAACCATTCTGTCAGCGGGTCAAGTTCATGGATGCGTTGGGCATTGGTGAGTTGTTCCAGTTTCCAGCGTTTGACTTCCCGGCGGGCGGCTTCGAGGGCATCTTCTGGGGTGACGGCATAGGGATCGGTTGGAGTTGGGGTGGAGCGGCGGCGTGAAGTGGGGAATTCGGCTTTGGGTTGTCCCCGTTTGACTGGCCAGTGGCGGGAGAACAATTCTAGGGCTGGTCCAAAACAGGAAAGATATAGATCAACGCCCCGGATGCCAGCAGCTTGAAATTGACTGATCCGACTACGCACGGCCTGGGCCACGAGGGGTTCAAGTTCTTCCCAATAGTAAACGTCATCGGTGGGGGCTTGGTTACGGGGACGACAGGCTAAAAAGATGGTGCTATTGGCGGCGGATTTATCTTTGATGTGCAGCGATCCCTCAGCTTCGGTATTGATCGGCCAACTGGCAGTGATTACAAATCCGGCTTCAATCAGGCCCGTTGTCAGTGCATCCCAGGCCCCAGTTGCTTTGTGGGTAAACATTAGGGTCATAATGCCATCGGGTTTGAGGACACGACGACACTCGGTAAAAATAGCGGCCATGCGGTGTTGATAATCTTGCCCGGCCAGGTCTTTGGCTCCTTTTTGCCCTTTGAATTTGGCGGGGTTGGCCACGGCTTCGTTTTCTTTGTCGGTGAGGTAACGGGTAAATAAGTCTGGATAAATATAGCCCGCCGTGCGTTTCAGCCAGACATAGAAAAAGTCCGAGAGTTCCGCATACATCACATTGTCGTAATAGGGCGGATCCAAGACTATGGCATCAATACTGGTATCAACTAAATGGTCTAAGCGGTCTCCAGGTTGGCAAGTGAGGGTAATGGGCGTGGGCGTAGTTGCAGCGGAAAGAGACTCTAAAACAGGCAGATTTTCATAATTTTCACTAGCATTGTTTTTTGTTAGCTCCAGTAATTCCTTAATGCACTTCTCAGTTTTTTCAAATGTCCAATCAAAGCCAAGTCCAGTAATCAAAGGGGCCATTTCAGAGTAAGACCAGACAAAGGCAAAATCATGTCTGTCAAATAATGCTCTGACCCTTCCAGTTGATGAGTCCCAGCGGCAAGACCTCGTACCATAATTAAGTAATGTATCTATTGAAAGTGCAACATAACCGAGTGCTGCTTTTGTAAGTTCTGAATAGTCGGGGTTCTGTTGGGCTTCGGTTAAGAGTTCTCGGAAAATTTCAACACTCGTACCATGACAAAGTAACTGCCTAGGAGAAAATAAATCTCGCCATTTTCTAAATCCATATCGCAGGGGTTCATCTGTTTTATGACCTTGATCAATCATTTCAGAGGGAACTAAATCCAAGGCTTCCCAGGCCGGGAGTTTCTCTGCTAAAGCTGCGGCAATTTTGTCATCAATGTTGTCGGTTAATTGCGGCGCACGATATCCCCTTGACCATTTTTCCCGAACCTTGCCCGTTTTAGTTTTAGATAATATCCGTTCTTTATAAACAATCGTGAAAAGCTGCTCTCCCATGTTCCCGGCCTGGGCCTGTTTTTTTATTTCATCCCCTTCAATCACCCGCCCACAGTCTGGATAGGGACAAGTCGCAACACCCCCCTTCACCGTCCCTGGAGATTGATCTTTTGCTGAATGGACAATTTCAAACTGACAAACCCGCTTGCCGGTTAATTGCGGTAATAATTTTACCCCCGTCCCATCAGGAGCCAACTTCCAATTTGGAGATAACGGAATTAAGCCATCGCAATAGGGACAATGAATTGTTCTTGCCCATAGGTAGGTTGCATCCAATCGATCTGGACTGCCAGGTTGAGGGAAATATTGATCTAATCTTTTTTCTAATTCATTACGAAATACTTTAGTAAGACGATTATACTCACTAAGTAGTTTTGATCCGTATTTTATGGGCCATTCATAGGTTGCTTTCTGAACTAATACGGCAACAGGATTTAGATCATTGGCAAGAACTGAACATCCCAGTCGTAAAGATTCAAACGGAATACTTCCGCCACCCGCTGTTGGGTCTAAAACACTGGGTTCAGCAATTCCGATCTTTGCCAACTCAGATTTAATCCATTCTTGTTCTGAAGTAGAGGGATTGTACTTAAATGATCGTTCATAACCATAAGGGTCTGTAACTCGTTCTCCTGTTCGTTTAGCTTTTTCAATTAGTTTCTGTGCTTGTATTGGATCCCCATGAATCCCAAGAATATGAGTAAACATTTTGCGATCTGCATCTGCGGGTAACAATGAAGCCAACACTGCTGCTCGAGAAGCCACTAACGGCCGCCTTGCCCACCACACATGAAGCCGATTTGGGGCCGGAAAAGGAGTCATTGGGGTTCGTTCTCGAATACTCTCAATCCCTAGTTCAGCAATCGGGAGCCAGTCTTCAATTAACCGCTTAGTCATGATATTTCCTCATTGTGAATCTGTTGAATCATTTGGCTCAAGTGTTCATTCTCCTTCCCTCGGGGCGATAATAGTCGGTTGCACCAGGCATAATAGCCACTCCTCGATTGCTTTAAGACCTGGCACATCAGGCTGATGGGAAAATGTGCCTTCTGGGCATCGATTAACTCATAGGGTCTGAGCTTTCCCGTGCAAAGAAGGCTGCCGCTTTTTTTAGGAAATCACGCTCCATCTCGACGCGCTTCAAGTCTTTGCGTAATGCCGTCAGTTCCGCCCGTTCCTGCGTCGTCAATGCCCCTTGCTTGCCACCACCCTGGTCAATGGTTGCTTGTTTGACCCATTGGCGTAGGGCACTTTCTGTCAAACCCATTTCCTGGGCGACGTGGCTGATCGGCTTGCCTGACTGTTGCACTATTGCCACAGCGTCAGCTTTTTGTTCGGCAGTAAATGTTCGTCTTGGTTTTTGGCTCATTTGGACTTTCTCCTTCATTGGCGACTCTTGGAGTTTGTCCACTTTTTTCAGTCAGGGTCAAACTCACCCGCCACCAGCAGTTTTGGGCAATGAGCCGAGTGTAGCATCAGGTCGGGTGTAGCGATTTGTTATAGGTCGTTCTGTCCAGAGGCTTCAAGATGAACGGGCTTCCCCCAGTGGACGAGTCATTTAAGGAGAAAAGAATGGACGTAAATCTCAAAAAGTTTTTTACTGAAAACGGATTGGTTGATGAGCAGGGCGAGACTTTTGATCCGCCTTATGATGATGCTGATGGCTGGCGGCGTAGTTTTCGAGCCGCGATCCAGTGCCTGAATTTTATGCTTGATGAGCAAGAGGCGGCTGTGGAGAATCGCCGGGGCAGTAAGTATTTGATAGGACTAAATGTAATCGGGGATGATTTAATGGAGCCAAAGATTCGGCTTCAGAATTTAGGGCTAAATGTTCAGGAAGAAGAAGCAAGAATCTGTGATGACTTGGGTTTAGGGTTTTCTACCGTTGATGAACGATATGCCCAAAACCGGGAGTTCATGAAACGAATGCGTCAGAGGAGAGAAGCTGATGAGCAAAATTAAGATCCCTGAAACTGTTACCCCTGAACAGCTCCAGCGTATTGCTCCGATCTTAACTTTCCATTAACTAAATCCCGGCAACGGGACTGAAATCAAAAAGCTCAGTCACATGAAGCTCTACCCCTATCGCTAGAATTCGGGGTGGAAATAATATTATTCCAAAGAAAAAACACTTGGGCTGTGGAGCTTGGGCTATTCCTAGATATTTTCTAGGTCATCAGAGCCTCTTTTTCTTAGAAAGAGTGAGCGATGGGTATTTTTTGACAGGCTTGGGCTTCCTCTATACCAAAATAACCCCCATCACTGACCCCTTTTCCCACGTCTGGAGGGGGATTGGAGCTTGTATCCGTGTTTTTTATATTGGGAGAGTCTTTATTATTACAAATCGCGGATACAGCTCCAGCAACCTTACGCCGTGCAGCTTCTAGCAACCGTGAACGCACACAGTTAGAATCAAGCGTGATCTTATAGACTCGCGCCAACTGTTCCCCCCGCCGCCCTGGACGGGATACCTCGATTTGACCTTGTTCAACGCTAATATTTAACTTTTTCAGTAGCTTGTTGCATATCTCCACCGGTGTCTGCTCTGGCTTAATCGTCAGCCGTAGCCAGTAGTTAATTTGATTAGCAAACCATAGAGCTGCTGCCTTGATCTTGATTGCCCGTGGGTCAGCATTGCTATAGGGTTTACCATCCAAAAGGGCAAGAACACCCGTTTTTTCAATCAGAGCCGCCTGGACGAACTTGTAGGGTAGCCGGTGAAAAGCTCGGATATTTGCCCCGAATATTTTGCTCACCCCGGCGCGATCCTCTTCCTTGGCTCCCAGCAGATTCTCAGCCTTTGCCTGCAAAACTACGCCCCGGCGCATCGCCCCATAATTCTTGTATATCCCCTCGTACCACTCCAAACAATCATTGAAGTCTATTCCTGGAAATTCTTGGCGGAGCAATACTTTTGATGCGATCACCCGATCCTCGCGGGACACGTCTAGGGAATGAGTGAGGGAGATCGCCCATTCAACCGTGTGGATGTCAGGATCAACAACAACCGCCGCCCCTTCCGCTGCATCCTCCCGCCATAGTTCTTCAATAACAGAATTAAAAAGCTGGCTTGTTTCCTTATCAGCATCAACTTTTTCTCTTTTGACCTTGTGACCCGCCTCCTCTAAACGATTGATTAAAGCGTGATAGGCGATCTGTTTTTGATTTCCGCTGATTGCCCGTGACGTAGCTAGGTACTCTAAGGTCGCAGCTTCGATTGTCCGCTGGTGGGTGTCTTGGGAATCACCGTCAGGATCTAGCAAAAGAGCAAAGCCGTAAGCGTCTGCCAATGCGGCTGCGTTTTGCTGTATCTGGTGAATAATTGCTTTTGGGCGGTAGAGTGATTCCTCGCCGTTTGTTCGGATAAAAGGCGGAGCAAAGAGAAATCGGGGCACCGGCGGCCGATACCGCCCCAACAACTGCATTTGGCTATCGGTATCGAGGGAGGGGAAGTATCCCCAAACGCTTTTGAAATAGGCATTTTCAAGGGCAACGTTGCCTTCAATGGAAACGCCGGATTTGACCGAGGGCGAGAGAATTAAAACGTCGGGCTGATAATCATGGATCCATTGGTCTGGATCAATAAAGAACGAATTAAATGTGCCTTTTTCGTTCGTTTGACTGTCGATCCTGAAGACCTTCAGTTCAGGTTGCGTGTTACTCAAGACCCGCTCCAACCGTCGGCACTCCTGCTGGGAGGTAGAGACAAACAATAGGGGCTGTCGATCCTTGTCCTGTTTAGCCGCCTCCAAACGCTCCAATAACGTTTTCCGGAAGCCACTCACCTGCCCCGTCATTGCCGAACACTGCCAGGTTGAACCGTGTTTGAAGTGTTGAAAAACTCGGACAGCCTTTGCCTCACTGACCTTTTTCACAAAATCGATCGCCCGATCTGGCAAGCCGTCCTCACTCAGGACGATTGCCCCCTTCTCGGCAGCGTGTTTGGCGATGGTTCCAAATTTTTCCACGATTTCAGACCACCGGCTTTTAAGGGTATTCCCCTCGACGATGTGATTTACAACTTGGTTAGCCTCGTCAAGAATCAGTAGCACCGGCTTGTCTAAAAACCAGGGTGGGATGCAATGCAGAGAATCGGGGCACAAGACAACCCCCCCCTGGTAGCTGATTGTTGCCAGGAGTGCCTGCTGCTGCTCTGGTGATTTAGAAAAGTCGTGAATATGGGGTAAGTTCCACTTTTGAGCCGTTTGTTTGCCCAGTGAATTGAGGGGTGCAAGGACTAAAGTGAGCCAGTTTTGCTCCCGTGCGTTTTGCACCCAATTCTCTCCGAGCCGGGTTGTTTTCCCAGAGTTCATCGGAGCCTTAACGACATGAATGGCTCCCTGGGCTAACGGGGGCAGTTCTGGGAGGTAGGGGCCTTCCGTAACTCGCTCGATCTGGAAGGTCGTCTGCGATAGTTGCTTGATTGTCGAAAGCCCTGTAAAAATCCGGGCCTCGCGCTGGTAGGTCTCTACATTCCAGGATTGGCACAGTGCCTCCACCAGCCAGGTGGCGGCATTCGCCCCCTGTTTGTAAATAACATCATCAATTCCCTTACCTAAAACAGTGTCCCAGACCAGATAGAGGGGCTTGCACTGGCAGCCAACTAAGGCATGACCCAGCTTAATCGCCTGTTTGCGGACGGCAGCCTGGGTTTTAGCCTTTTCGTCCTGGTCGAAAACGATATATACTCTTCGTCCTGCGGTGGCAAGTTGAGCAATTATCGGGTGTAGGTCGTCTGTTTTTGGTGTGCGCCACTGGGTAATTCCCCGAATGGCGATCGCCGGTATTCCTTGGGCGAGTAGGCTCAGGGCTTTTTTGAATCCCTCGGTAATGGCGATCTCGACGTTGGATCGCTGAATCGTCTGCCAGAAGAATTCGCCGGGTAACGGTTTTAGGTTGTAGCGGCGGTAGATTGCCTGGGCAGTTTGCGCGTCCACCCAAGGTAAAATCGGCGGCGCAGGACACAAGGCTGGGGTTTCGTATTTGATAACTTTGGTTTTTTGGGTGTTTCCGCCGAAGCCTTGGCTCCGTTTCCGAGGTTCTTTCGGTTTGAAATAGTAAATGTGAGCCGGAGTCCCATCGAGGTTGCAGCCTGTAGTAGCCCATCCCCCTGCGGCTGCGAACTGATACTTCTTGCGCCATCGGGCAGCGGCAGTGGTTACATAGCTATTTACTTTTTGCGCTTGTACCATGGCTTCCTGAGCCAAGACAACTACAGCTTCTTCCCCCTCAAGCCATTCAACGTTTGCCTTAGTGAGCCTGTTGGGGATGCTGGACAGGCGGAACTCTTCTAGGACAAACTCTGGAAAATTTCTCTGAAGAAACATTTTTTGACTCCCTTCGGTTTTCGTGGTGTCCGATAGGGGGGAGCCATGTTCAATTTCGCTGCTACCTTGCGATAGATTGCAAGATATGTCAAAATTTTAGACATGGCATACGTGGGGCGCTCTAACGTATCGTCGCCAAACAATAAGGTTAGCGTGCCCGACCCCTATCCATAAATTCATAAATATTCAAAAATTATAAAGCCCTAGCTGTTTGCAGTTAGGGTTTTTTTTTCGATCACCTCCTCAACAAGGGATTTGCTACTTGGAGTCTAATATAAGTCAGATTGCCTAAAAATGATACAGTTGATTTTTATTTTTTCAATATGTAAAAATATTTAATTTTGGAATTGTAATGTATTGAAAATATAATTTTTTTATATACTTATCTATCCTTATTTGAAATTTGGACATTAACTTTGTAATTTTCTTTTTTTGTAGTTTTATATAAAATTAGAAATTTTTTAATTTTCATTTATGTAACTAAAGCAAGTGCAGATACTTGAATTTCAGAAGTTCGAGTCTTGTTAAATCAATGCTCACGAGAAACAAGCGGTAGTTGTGGAAGCCCAGTCTCTTTAGATCGGGGAAGCTTACAGCTATTATCTGGTCTGTGCGATTAATCCCCTTTAGCCTATTGATGGTGCTTGCCCAGGTTATCCCTCGGAGCTAGGGTACGAGACTGATTTATGGGAGCCACTAGGAGCCAACTACTACAATGGCAATTTGGTCATTACCCGTCGTGTATCTGGATAGATGATTCCGTCTAATTCCAGTTGGTTTTACTGAAGCCTATTCGGTCTTCCATTTCATGACTGCTGCGAAAAGCAGTATCTTATCTACTCCCTTGCAATAGTCGTAAGGCACAGAAGTCATGACTGCCTAGCCTCTTAACCTGCGACCAGACCAGACCACCCGCCCCAGAATGGCAAAATCATCAGGGTCAGTTTGCACCGAGATAGAAAAAGGCGGATAAGCACTATTGTCACTAGCAATCAAAAGAGTCTTGCCAGGTTTTGGTAAGAGCCGCTTCACCATCAACAAAGCATTACAGCGAATCAAATAGATACCCTCCTGGAGAGGGTCAAGCAGCCTTCGAGTAAACAGCAACGAATCGCCATGGAAGAGAGTAGGTTCCATCGAATCCCCACGAACCGTCAGCAACCCAGCCTCCTGCGGATTGACCTTTAACTCCTGCACCAACCAATCCAGATCCAGACTAAGAGCATCGATCGCTCCTTCCGATTCCAAAAACGTCCCCGTCCCGGCCGCCGCCTCCAAATCATACCGAGGAATCAAGACCGTTGGCCGCTCCCGGTACTTGCCCATCAGCAACCACATCGGATCAACCTCAAATACCTGACAAATCCGAGCTAAGACCTCCGCATCCGGTAGCCTTTCCTCCTTTTCATACCGGACTAAACTGCGATGTCCGATGCCAAGCAAATCCGCAAACGTCTGCCGACTCCGTTTGCCGCGCAAATGTAACAACCGCTGTCCGATACCAAGAGAAAATCGCTGTTCTGGACGATTCATTTTCAATAATATGCCCGAATGGGCAAATCATACCACAAAAGCCATGGCAACTTAGGACATAAAGCGAGAGGAAAGGGGATGAGCGAGATTCGTAGAGCAGATCAGCTACTTGAAAAATTAACCGCCCTAGAGAAACGGGTGGGACGGATACTGATACGTCACAAATTTGGCAAAAAATGGGAAGCCATGACCGAGATCGAAAAAGCAGAAGTCATCGCCTACTGTGAGCAGATCATTGGAGAGCCACAGCCCCTATCGCACTGTACATTACGACCCAACATCAGCCTAGAGATAAGTCATCTCAAAGTTTGGTCAGTATCAATTGAGTGTGACTGCGAACTTACAGCCCATCGGATTAGCAAATGGGCCGCAACCGTATCAGCCCTCGTAACCCTTCTAGAGCATTCAGCAGGATACCGAGTACGCTGCCTAGGCTTAAATCCACTTGCCTGGCGGGATGCATTAGATCGGTATGCTAGCTAGAACCCCCCCATGACCTAACCTTTGTTTTTCTTGTCCTCCAGGAATTTGATGAGAGTGATCCGATAGCGGTTAGCATCCAGGACGTTGTGGTAGTCCAGAAATAGGTCGTTCACCGCTCCAGGTCGGGTCGTTTCCGTTGTTGTGGCGGTGGTTGTGGTTGCTGCTTCTCTACGAACTGCTTGGCTTTGCCGACCACTGCTTTCAGGATTTCTAGGTTTTTTGGGTTGGGTTGATTGCGGTAGATTCGCTTACCTTCCTTGGATGGGATAGCCACACTACTGTAGTCAGGAGCAACCTGAAAAATGGCTCTATTTTGCTCTGGAAATTCTTGAATTTGGGCGATACAGGCGAGATAATCTTTATCCCATTTTGCTAGTGCAGCCTGTGCCGCTCGTTGCGCTTGTAATTGTTGCGCTTCTGCTTGCCGTTGAGCATCTAATTTAGCCCGTTCCTCTGCTAATCGTTCGGCTTCTGCTTTCGCTAATTCATCTGCCTGTCGTTTAGCTTCTGCCTGTCGTTCGGCTTCTAGTTTCGCTAGTTGATCTGCTTGCCGTTTTGCATCAGCATCCCGTTTTGCCTTGGCTTCTTCAGCTAGTTTTGCTGTGTATTGATCGTAGAGTGATTTATGGTTGTGATTCGCCGTTTCCCACTCCTGCCGAAGCCGTGAGTTTTCGCCCGTTTTCCGCTCGATCGCTATGGCTGCCACTCCCAGATGCTTCTGGGGCAATCTGTCTTCAATCCCTTGATCTTTCAGTCTGCGGCGATCCACCCTGGTAGTGCTGCCTGTTGCGGCAAGATATTCGTTTGCTAATTCTTCCCATTGCTGTCGAATCCAATGGGTTTCTTGAGAGCCAGTTTTTCTGCTATCTAGCTCGTTTGTCTTGCGGGTGAGGGCTGGCATATTGTCTACCATCTCGATCTGGCGAGTGGTGAACATAATATGAGCATGGACATTCCGCTGATCGCCTTTTTTGTTTGGCTCATGGATCGCCAGGTCAGCCGCTACCTGATACCTTTCCATAATGGCTTTGGTGAATTGCCTGGCTAACTGAATCTGGCTTTGCCGATCAAGCTCGGCTGGTAGCCCAATTTGAATTTCCCTAGCAACACAAGAATTGATGCGTTTCTCTGATTCCTCAGCAAGATTCCATAGAAGCTCTCTCTTGATCCTCACCAGGGGGATTGATTTGGGTAGTAAGACCTCGTTATATATGACACCACGTTTGCGGGTATAGTCGTGGGTTTTCTCTTTTCGATGGTCGGTCAACTTCGCTCCGGCTCGATAGGCAGCCGCCGCTACTGCGTTCCGCCCTTTAGACCGACTCATTATTTTCATTGAACAATGAAATATACCGCTCATACCTATGCCAATGGTTGCTTCCAACGAATGGGGGTGCAGGGGTTCTCCCCTGCCGCACTGAAAACGATAGTTTTCATAAGTGCGCCTTTCTAAAAAATTTCGGATAAAGGTATTGTACTATAATTAGCAAAAAATGGGTAAGATAAGATTTCTGGTGAGTACGTCAGAGGAACTAAAGAAAAAATTAGAGGCATCCCAGGAGGCATGGTCTAATAGAGATGCTCGTAGATTTAGGAACCACTGCCTGATACTACTTGGGTCATGGCTGGAGGATTACCTGAAACGATACCCTGAGCCTCCAACTGATTTGCAGTCGTACCTGGGTGATAAAAATTTTGCTAAGATTGAACAATTTATTAGTGGTCAGGGAGTGGCAGAAATTATGGTGAAGTCGTTTGCTCAAGAAGATTTTGAGGAATCCTTAGAAAATTTTTTGCAGGATAAAATAAAGGAGATAAATAAGAATCGTGTTTCGTGGGAGGACGTGATTCGGAATAAATATGACTTGATTGTGGAATCATTGGAGCTTAAAATTTCGCCAAAAGAAATTCTTCAATTTGTAAATAGCAAGTTAGACCATCCGATTACACAGCGCAAATTAATGACTGTAATCCGCCAGATCAAGCAAGAGAAAGCTGGTTCGACTAGGAGGCGTAGAACCAGGAAAAAAAGTGCTACTGAATCAAAGCCAGTTGGGTCAGAAAGTGTAAACGTAGAACCTCAACCAAGTGCTACAACTGCAACTGAATCGGAAAATAAAGACAACTATAGTGACAACTATCGTGAGAATAATCCACGCGCACAAAATAAAATCAACCTAGCTGATATTTGAAATGAAAACCATCTTTTTTGTGTTCATGCCCAAGGGTGGCGTTGGCAAAACGACAATTTCAATTTTGCTAACGGCTGAAATGTTAAGGCGCAATAAAGCAGTCCAGATTTTAGATATTGACCGACAACAAGAATTAAAGATGTGGGTGGATGAGTGGTGTACATTAAATCCAGACAAAGCCAACCTAATTGTGGATAGTAAAAATGAGCGCGATTGCTTAATAATTGATAGCAAACCTGGGGCTGACGATCAGTTTGGTGCGAGTAATGACGACATTTTGAAAACGTTAGCAGCGTGGAGTCAGGAACAAACTGTGCGCGTGATACTGCCATTTCTGCCAGGCAAACAGGAGATAAAGGCGTTAAGGGTGGCGATAGAATTGTTGGATCAGTATGCGCCAACGATACCAAGGGGCATCATCATCAATCGGCGTAAAAATTCGCGCATTGATACGGAGTTAATTGCTGAAGCCAAGCAAATTAGTAACGCAACAGTCCTGGGCTATCTAACAGATTTGATCGCGTATCGGGAAATCAAATGTGAGGGCAAGGCAGTCTGGCAGTATGAAACGACTGCTGCGATTTCCCGCTTTGATGACTTTGTAAGAGTTTTCAATTTTCGCAGCAAGGGTGATGCAACGCGGGAGTGGGCCAAAGTCGCCAAATCCCTGGATCAATTTATGAGCGTCCCCGGCTAGGAAGATCACCGGCTAGGAGATCCCAGGAGCGATAGAGGACGATCAATGAGACCTGGCATTGTTTGAAGCGTGTTAAGGACATCAAGCCCAGTGTTTCTGCCAGTATTTACGCAAGCATCACCATTGCATTGTTAATTATGATTATTTGCAGGCAGAGGGTATTTGCTCCATTGGTTCGGGTTCCGTTGAATCAATGGTTAAACAGATTGATCGACGGCTCAAAATTTTAGGGGCACGATGGAAGCGAAAGAATGTTCCAAAGGTTTTAGCCCCGCGTTGTGCTTATCTCAATAACCAGTTGTAACATTTTTCTCTGGAGAATGTGAAACGCACCCGTTAAGGACTGGGTATTCGCAAGGTCTGAGTTGCTTGAGAATTGATTTGACAATATTTTGGAATAATGCCATGATAAACTTATATTTTTTGTTTATTTAAGGGTAGAATAATACATTTCTCCCCTTTAAGCTAACTTTCAATACTTCTGGGCTTTAAGTTTAAGAAGTGTCTGTCAAGTAAGTACGAATTTTTCCCTAGTAGTGGGAACTCTTATTTAAAGTTTGTTTACAGGCAGTCTGGAGCAGCGTTGATGGGTTTCTCTCAACCGGGGCGATCTCAGCAGCTTTGGCAACAACTTCAGATCGAGCAATACTGGGGGCACCACGATCGCCCCCCAGGTCAGCGCTTTTTGGGCAGTATGCGGATCTCAAGAAATGTTGTAGAGCAACTACTTCATATTGTTTGCAGCAGTTTTGCCCCTATTCAACCATTCACTTTTGCAGAGTTAGAAGAAGAATTCAGTGGGCATGATCCTCAAAACTATTGGATCAGACTAAGCACATTAGCCTTGTCGGAATACGCCTACTACGACGAAGGACATACTGGTTTTTGGGAGGGAGTCTGCGATCGCCTCGGACTGCAAAGAACACAGGGGGTAGAAAATACACTCAGAGCAGTGCTGAAAAAGGGAATCAAGCTGTTGGGCTTGGTTGAAACGCAGCAGAGTAA
Organism: Candidatus Synechococcus calcipolaris G9; assembly: GCF_029582805.1. Lineage (NCBI taxonomy): Bacteria > Bacillati > Cyanobacteriota > Cyanophyceae > Synechococcales > Synechococcaceae > Synechococcus > Candidatus Synechococcus calcipolaris. The sequence continues at coordinate 98,783 of NZ_JAKKUT010000006.1, forward strand.
CTATTATGTTTCAACGCTATGGCTACAAAGTGGGATTCCCCAACAAAACCTGGAACATTTTGCCCGCTTATTGCAAGACATTTCCCAGGAGTATAGCTGGTGGGAAATTGCCCATGCTGAGCCCGAAGACTTGTCACAGATGATGTATGAGTTTTGTTTGCATCGACATCCGCAATGGCGAAAGCTGCTGACGTTCTTGAAGAGCAGCTATGCCGAGGACGATGAAGCGGTGGAGCCAATTTCAGGACAATTGCTTCAGGGCATTGCGATTGTGGCTCAGGAACTGGAACGGCGGGGACTTTCTCCCGCAATTTTGCAGGATAGCCAGCAACAGGAACAGTTTCTCCATAGTTATTGTTTGCCCAGCACATTCTTCCTTCGCAGTTGGGACAATCTGATTCAGGTGCTTACACCTCAAGAGCAGAGTCAAACCACACGGCGCGGCATCATTGATTGGCGGAAAAAGCCTTTGGTTTTGGCACTTGATGTGGCTGATTCAATGGATATTCAGCTTTGTCTACCAGAGCAGCGTCTTTACCGAAAAGATTGGAAAGCCTTGAGCAGAAGCCACTGCAAGATTACAGAAATCAGTTGGGAGGGAGATATTGATCTTGGTTCGGGAATTGTAGAGATTCCGGCAAAGAATCGGGCTGTTCACCATCACCAACCATCATGGACATGGCAATTGCGATCACACACGGATGCATCCCTTACCGAATGGCATTGTGAAGGGATTGCGCCAAATCTCCCCGTCCTGATTTTTGATGCGTGGACGGGCGATCGCTTGCTATTTAGCAGCGAACTAAAGGGCAGCACTGAAATCATCTGCTTCTTTGCCAGTAGTACTCAGTTGGAATTCTCAGACGGCATTGAATTATTGGATGGTTTTGTTCCCTGTAGTATTGCGGGTTGGCGTGGGCAACAATTACTGCTTACTGCCGCCCAATCGGAGCTTACCGTTCGTTTTGCTAATGGCACGCAGTCTTTTCTATGGAGTCAGGTTCAGGCAAACCATCCTCAGTTACGTGGTTTGAAACTGAAGGGTAGACAGCCAGTTTATCTCGACGTTCCCACGATCTGGCATCCACCCTTGCCTCTAAGCAAAACGGTCAAGATATTGGTCGAGGATCTGACACACCGCGCCATCCTGACGGCACTAGACGAAACCCTGACGGTAGCTGCTAATGCCAATTGGCAAAGCATTCAGTTATCGCAGTGGATTACTCGATCAGGTTCTTACGTGGTGCGGTTGTGGACTGAGGATCATCGTTGGTCTGAACAGTTTGAAGTGAAATCCAGTTTTGAATTGAACCAGCCACCGCATAAATCGGTGTTAGTGGTCTGCGATCGCACCCAAACCCCTATGGAAATTCCACTGCAAGTTCCTGCTCCAGCAGACTTTTGGCTCAGTGAACTTACCCTGCACGGCCTGTGGGCACTAGAGGAGATCATGCTTCTGCTCACTGGTGACGCAATCACCCGACGATATCGTCAGCAAGCCACCATATCAGGTGTGTTGACAATTACTCTGGCGGCATGGCGCGATGTTTTACCAGAGTCAAACGGGTATGCTTTGAGTTATCAGCGGCAGGGAGAAGCCCCTCAACGATTGTTAGAAATGGTTTCTGGTGGTCTGATTAGCCAGACCTGGGCAAATCAGGCAATTCATCTCTCTGGCTTACACCCAGGGCAAACCTATATCCTCACGTTCTGGAATATGATGCTACCAGATAATAAAATACTCCAACGTATTGTTCGTGCCTTACCCGAACAAGATGCGGTGACAGTTCCTTTGAATGATTTGTGGGGGCTTTTTCATGTTCAGCTTGAATGTTCTAGTGGCGCTGCTCAAAGTCTGGGTTGGTGGAGTGGGATTCAAACTATTACTAACTTGTTACTACCAGAGGAACTGAGTAATGACAGATTTGAGTATTCCATGAATATCTTTGAGAACCAGCCTGTTGGTTTTTTTTCAGCAGAAGTTAGACGGCTTGATCTCGATATTGACGTACAAGCCGTAAATCGGGCCATCGCGTCTTTGGAAAATGATCCCTGCCATCTCCCAGGCTGGCTCGATCGAGATTTATTGCATCAAAAACTACAAGTATTTCTAAAATCTCCAGCGAATCCAAAGGCCAATGTCCCTGTAATCGTCTCAATTAATGGACAAAAAGTTACGCCTCCCCAGCCAGGAAGATGGTATTTGGTTACAATCCGACCTAATAACAATAGCCAATCCATTTTCTCTAGAGAACTGAGACGTAGAGACAATAGCCATTTAATCGAACGATGTGAAATACCACCGTGTAATGACTATCTGCAATATATCTTGATTAAAACGAGCAACTTATCAAGTGAAATATTAGAACTAATTTGTCAAACTCCTTACTTTCAAAGGATTGAGCGTCGTCCACTTTCTCTAAATCAAGTTACTCAAATGCTAGGAAGAAATCCTGATGCTGCCTGAATTAATTATTCGCCTCCTAAGTAACCATCGGCAAGCATATCGAACAGAACTGCCGCAACCACTGTCGCTACGGGCGATCGCCACCCTCATCCAGCAGAGCTTACCGCCCCAATACGAAGATGTCTCGAAACAGCTTGAAGCTGATTTACGCGAACTTCAGGCACAGGGAGAAGTGCTGGCAGGAATGGGGAATCGTTTTTGTATGGCTCCTCCTGTGGTTTTGGCAGAAGATGAGATGAATCTAACTGGGGTATTATTTCGGGGAGATCGCGCCTACCTGCGCTTGGCACATCAAGCCTTAGAAACCGGACAACCCTCTACCAGACCGATTCTTCGTCCAAGAATCAATGGCTTTCACCGGATCAACGAGCGGTTGCGAAAGGTGGGTATTCGACTACTCACCGTTGCTAGCAGTGTAGATCATCTGCCGCTGCCAGAGTTACCACAACCTTCTAGGCTGCAAGGCTGTGAAAGTCTCAATCCCTTTGAAGCTGCTACTTGGACAGACCCCTGTCGCCAGTATATTCCCAGCTTAGGAACGCAACAATTTGAGCACTGGGTTCCCATCATGCAGGCAGCTTTACGCGATTGCACCTTGCTCAAGCTGCCCACGGGCGAATGTATCTGGTTTGAAGCCGAGCAATTCTATGAACTAACCCCTGACACCGCTTTGTTAGCAATGTTTCAGCTTGCTCAAGACGCAAGGGCTCCAATTTCGATTCCCTGGGATGAAGTTCCTGGCAGATTGAATTTGCAGGGAATCAGTTTGCCAAGCAGCTACGCTCAATTACTCTGGCGGCTTTCCCAACCTGATGTAGACATGCCCCGCACCCGCTTGTTTGCTCCAGCTAACCGCCCGATAGCCCGTGAGGCGCTACTCCGCCTGGGTTGCACCCTCGTCTAACTCTCTACTACTCATCCGCCATGTCCCACTATCTCAACCCGATTGACGCTGCTACTGAACCCCGCAAGAACCTCATCCGCTACTTTCTGACCGCCTATCCCCTGCGCGATCCGCATCTGCGCTCTGGCTTCAAGCAGCTTTTAGAAGCACCGGGTACGATCTCACAGCATCCCTACCTGGAAGGCGCACAGCCCTATCAGCCTGCCAGCACAATCCAGCAATTGGTGGCAGAAGGAGTACTGCATCCAGAAATGGCACGGCTGTTTAATCCCACCCGTGCCCTTTACCAACACCAGGAAGCGGCGATTCGGGCAGTGGTGCAAGAGCAAGAAAACATTGTTGTTGCGACGGGCACTGGTTCTGGGAAAACGGAGTGCTTTTTGATGCCAATGCTGGATCAACTGCTGAAGCAACCGGGGTACGGTATGCAAGCCCTGATTCTGTATCCGATGAATGCCCTGGTGAATGATCAGGTGAAACGGTTGCGACAACTGCTTTGTCGACAGGGTGAGGATCAGGCGTTGATTCGGTTTGGGTTTTATACCAGCCGAACAGTGACAGCCCAGCAAGCGGCAGTAGAGGTATTGAAGGATGAACTGGAGGCAAGCGATCGCGATGAACTGTTGCAGCTGTTCACGGAGGAACAGCGGAGATCGCTCAACCTCAGCCGTCCAGAATATCTGGTTCGGGAAGCATTGCAACAGATTATGCGGGTGCAGGCAATTTCTCGGCAGGAGATTTGGGACAACCCACCCCAGATTCTAGTGACGAACTATTCCATGTTGGAGCATATGCTGATTCGCCCCAGAGAGCGGGAGGCAATTTTTGAGTCTGCCCATGACTTTAAGTTGCTGGTGGTGGATGAAGCGCACTCCTACAATGGTTCGACTGGAACAGAAGTTGCAATGCTGTTGAAGCGGTTGCGAACGGCAGTGGGCATTGAGGAGGCAGGGAAACTACGGGGCATTGCGACCAGTGCTAGTTTGGGTGATCGCGGCGATCCAAAGGTCTTAGAACAGGTGAAAGCCTTTGTGGGCGACTTGTTTAGTGAACCATTTAAGCGAGTGATTTGGGGCGATCTCGTCCCGGTGGCAGAACGTCTGGGCAATCCCTACGACCTACCAGACGGGTTGGCAGAAGCCGATGTTTATGAGCATTTCTGCGACCTGGAACTGCCTGCTCTGACTGATGCGATCGCGGCATGGCGACAACAACTCAGCTATCTAGTGCCTGATCCTATACTCCAAACGGCGGCAGAAGCATCCGACGATGTTCACCATTTTCTCTGGTTGGCGCTAAAGCAGCATCCCACAGTGCATCGGTTGATTGCACTCTTGAGCCAGTCGCCCCAGCCCTGGGATCAAATTGCTAGATCGCCCTCCCTTTGGCACATTCCCACTTCGCTCGACGGCAGTATTTTGCCCGAAGAAGAAGCCAAACTAGAAATTGCCCTCTCCAATCTGGTGCAATTAAGCACACTGGCACGGCAAAATCCTGACGATCTGCCTCTGCTACCCGTGCGGCTACACCTGCTGTTTCGCAGCATCGAAGGGTTGTATGCCTGTGTCAACCCCAACTGTCCTGAAGCGTCGGTAGATCCCAATCATCCTGAACGCCCCAAACGCTACGGCAAACTCTACCTCAATAGCAAGACCCATTGTGAGCGCTGTGCAGCTCCGGTGCTTGAACTATCCAGTTGCCGCAAATGTGGACAGGCATATGGGTTGACCTATCTGGGCACTGGCGATGAACTGCAACTCTTGCCCCGCTCTCTGGAAGCCGTCGAAAACAGTAGTTCTATTTATGTACTGACTGCTGGCAGCCTGGATAGCATCACCAATGATGAGGGCGATGACGACGAAGCGGGCGAAGCGGACGAAGCGGACGATCAACCTACTGCCGTCAATGTTGGAACGTTCACAATTCAACCAGGAAGCCAGACCAATGGCTGGATTGGCAGGCGATCGCCAACCCCACCTGTTTCCACAAATAATGCGGATAAATGGGTCTTACAGTGGCAGATGCCGCCCAAGGTTAAGCCCAACACTACAAAGATACCGCCCGACACGAAAAAGATGCCGCCCAAGGCTGAAAATCGGCAAGGGGGATACTTAACTCGCTGTCCAGCCTGTGCAGCAGGAAGAGCGCAAACAGCGGCGATCGGGCGGTTTGTTTCCTACACCGATGCCCCCCTGGAAGTCATGCTGGATAGCCTATTCGAGCTACTGCCAGAACCTGGACAGGCTTCCGCCCAGGCAACGAAACGTAAACTCTTAACCTTCTCTGATGGTCGTCAGGATGCCGCCTTCTTTGCTTCTGACTTCCAACGCACACATACCGAAACGCTCTATCGTCAGATCGTCTGGCAGGCATTTGCAGCGGTGCAACAGGAGGGGGTTGCTTCCATCAATCAGATCGAAGAGTACTTAGTCGAACAGTTTCTCTACCTTTCCATTCCCCATCCCGATCGAGAATCTGATAAACACCACCGCAGCTATGTTGCTAACGATGAGAATGAAGAAATTAGTCTCAACGTGATCGATTGTAAAAAACGCGCTCAAAGTCGTGCAAAAGAGTTACTGTTACGCGAATTTGGCTTGCCCTCTGCTCGTCGCTTTTCGATTGAAGCCCTGGGTTTACTTGCCTGTCACTTGGAGTGGCATGATTCAATGTTGGGACAGGTGGCAGAGCGGTTTGGTTTAAATCACGCCGAAGCGTTACTCTTTCTGACGGGATTAACAGACACCATTCGTCTGACGGGCGCGGTTGATTTACAAGGCGCGTCACGGTATTTTCCAGAAACAGGTGGCATTGAAGGCGGACAACCAGCTCGCTTGGATAGCAAAGGGCGTTCTCAGATCTATCTCAAATTGCGTCGAGATCCCACTGATTCTCAACAAGCGATCGCCTTTCTCTGGCGCAAAAAATCCAACGGTGACTCCACCGAGCGGCAAAACCAGATTGTGACCTACTACCGTAATTTTCTGGGCGATTTCCCTGCAGAAGAAGACTTGCTATGGTTGTTTGATGAATTACTGCGGCAGGGTTCTCTAGTGCGGTATCAGGATGGGCGACAACTCCATTGGGAATTGCTCAATCTCCGACGAACCGAAACAGACTGGCATCAATGCAATACCTGTCAGCAGATTTTCCATCGTCCCGGTTTATCAACTTTAAAGGGACAATCTCAATTTGGAGTCGATTTCTGTCTTGCGCCCCGCTGTCAGGGGATATTACAACTCTTTCAGCCAGAGCAATTAGCCGATCATCACTACCGCCATCTGATTCAGGAGAGATCGTTCTTACCGTTACGCGCACAAGAACACACGGCTCAACTGGGCACTGACGAACTGGCAAGCCGCGAAAGTCGCTTTCGTCAAGGCAAAATTAACCTACTCAGTTGCTCAACCACCCTGGAAATGGGGGTAGATATTGGCGAATTGCAAGCGGTTGCCCTGCGAAACTTTCCGCCCCATGTCAGCAATTACCAGCAACGGGCAGGACGAGCAGGACGGCGCACCGATGGCGTGGCAATTACGCTGATGTATGGGCAACGTCGCCCCCACGATCGCTACTACTTTGAACAACCTGATAAATTGATCAACGGCAAAAATCAAGTGCCCAAACTTGATCCCAGCAATTTTGAAATTCAAAAACGCCACATTCGCGCAGAGCTATTAGCCAAATTTCTCCGCACCGAATATCAAGTTGGGGCAGAAAAAGTGACAATCGCCCGCTTTTTAGGACTGCCTAATACGTTTATCACGTTGTCTGAAATTCCTGCTGAAGGCATGATCCATCGCTTGCAGGAGTGGCTCCATAGCGATCGGGCAAAAGACCTGACGCAACGATGGTTAGAACGGCTGCACAATCCACAACCCATTGCTTTTGTGGTGCAACAGTTTGAAGCAGATTTGCAGGAGTTTCAAACCGAGCAGTTACAAGATTGGAATGGCTTGGCAACGGTCTTACAAGAGCTGAAACAGGCAGTGCGAGAGGCAGAAGATGCCAATAAAACCAAAAAGCAAAAGGCATTGGAATATAAGCGCGATCGCGTGCGCGATGAATTAGACAAACTGAAGAAACAACAACTCCATGAGGAACTGGCAAAAGCGGGCATTCTACCCATTTATGGCTTTCCCATTGATGTCGTCCAACTGCTGACCAGAGAGAGCCGCCAATTTTTCCAGGGACAGGGCAAACATCGCCTCCAGCGAGATCGTCGGCTTGCCCTGGGAGAATATGCCCCCGGACAGGATGTTGTAGTAGACGATCGCGTCCATACCAGCGTTGGTGTGATGCGCCCTGATGACTTACCTACCCGCCACTATTGGGTTTGTCAAGCCTGCAATTTCTTCATGGCAGCCAGCACAAACACCGATCTTCTCACCCGGTTAGGTGTCGCCGAAGGCGATCCCAATTGCCCGATCTGTCGAACCAGACTATCTACCAATGAGCAAAAACCCCGATCCTACAAAATTCCCAAGGCATTTACTACTGATTGGAGTGAAATCCCCAAAGTTACGTCCTATAGCAAACCGATGCGCCAACCCACCTCTCAGGTGTTTCTAGCCCAGGAGGGCAATCATCCGGAGCATATCCAGGCTGACCTGTATCACTTGACACTAAGCCAAGGCGGTAGATTTTTCCTGGCAAATCAAGTTGGAAGAGGATTTAAGCATTATGGCTTTGCAATTTGTGAACGCTGCGGACGTGATCAAACCGATAAAGCCCCTATGAATCGTCTCTTTGGAAGGGTTGATCATAACCATCCCATCACCGGGAGCCAATGCCAAGGGCAATATCGCCGTATCCATTTAGGTCATGAATTTCGCAGTGATTTGCTCAAGCTGCGCTTTACGCCAACCATCAATCCCCCGCGCTTATTTGGTACGGTATTGCACCTAGATGCAGGGGGTAAAATTCACTCCGATACCGATGGCGATCGCAATCAAGCAAGCATTCCGGTCACAGGAGCAGGTTTTTGGCGATCGCTCACCTATGCACTACTAGCGGCTGCCGCTCAAGTGATTGACGTGCCCCGCGCTGAATTAGATGGGCTATTCCGTCCGGTGGAAGAGATCCATACAGGGGCAGCCGAAATCATCCTTTACGATAACGTTCCCGGTGGCGCAGGCTACAGCAAACGCATTGCCGAATGTTTTCCCACAATCTTGCAACGCGCCTTCCAATTTGTTGAATCCTGTAGTTGCAGCAGCAGTTGTTACGACTGTCTACGCACCTACACCAATCAAATCTTCCATCACGAACTCAATCGCCAAGTTGTCGCCAACTTTTTACGTCCGATCGTCGAGCGAGTCCAGCCCGATGCTGCCCTTCAATCTTTTGCCCCCGATGCCAACCGCGTCAGTCTGGCGCAAATGATGGTTGCATTGGAAAGCCATAGCACAATGGCAGGTGAACTTAGCCTGCTCTACCTGCCCAGCATCACCGCACCGTTTACGCTCAAACGACTGACCCAGATGGTGGATGCACTTGATCGGACTGCGCCACTAGAACTGATTGTGACCCACCTGCCTGATCGCACCAATGATGACTCCATTCGAGTCCTACGAAAGCGCTTAGCACAATGGATTGATCAGGGCTTGTTACGGCTCTACACAAACCCTGTTGAACAATTGCCCACCCTTTGCCTCAGCAGTCAATTACCTCATCGCATCGCCCTTCAATTGCGCCTAACGGAGAGTAAAGAACCAGTCGAGTGGTTCCAGACCAGCAGTCAACGGGGTGTTAATCAGGTTTGGCAGGATTTACAGTCCTTGAAGGCACAAGCAAGTCCCGTCTCAGATCAAACCTTGGAAGATCCCGATACAATCGTGATCTTCCCCACACCCCAATGGGGAAATTTAAGTTTGGCTGAACTGCAACAACGGCTGGGAATCGCGCCAGTCTTACAGGGGCATCAGGTGCAAAGACTAACCTATTGCGATCGCTATTTGCAGCGATCAGGCGCAGAGCGACTGGCAGCCTTACTGCAAGGCAATTGGCTTAATGAGAACACCCATAACGTGGTTCAGATTCAGCAATTGAAGGATGAATACCACTATCGTAGTACCCAACGACGGACAGAGATAGAACGAATCGGATCACACTTCACTGGACGGCTCACTGTTGAAATGCGTCCCTATCCCCAGCGTTTCCATCCACCCTTTCCCCATGGTCGAAACCTGACTATCGAGCTACACAATCATCCGACTTACCGCATCCTGTTTGACAAAGGAATTGATTTCCTGGAGAAAAATTCAGACGGCACTTACCGAATTACCGAGGCAACCTATGTTGTTGTGACCAGTGCGCCTTGACTATTCGCCATTTCTTATAGATATAGCAACTGCATATATAGATTAGGACATAATATAGAGGAAAAATCTGCCCTTGATTGAGAACGTTTCATGCCCAAAGCCTATGACTATGATTTTCGTCGTAAAGTCCTCGAAGCCATCGAACTCAACGGGATGACTCGGAGTGAAGCGAGTGAGGCATTTGGAATCAGCCGCAACACAATTCATCAGTGGTTCAAGCTCAGGGCAGAAATGGGAGACCTTCAATCGCGCCCCCACAATCATTTCGGTCATAGCCATAAAATTATCGATTGGGACACATTCAAAACGTTTGTTGGGACGCATTCGGATAAAACGCAAGTGCAACTCGCGGAATTATGGGACGACGAGATTAGTGACCGAACCATTAGCCGTGCTCTCAAGCGCATCAACTTCACCCGTAAAAAAAAGCTATGGCTACCAAGAGTGTAACGAAGAGCAGCGAGTTGAGTTTTTAGCCCAGCTAGGAACGGTTGAGTCGGAATCGATAGTCTATGCCGATGAATCAGGGATGGATAATCGTGACCAATATGACTATGGCTATAACCTAAAAGGGGAGCGTCTCTTTGCCCTCAAATCAGGTTGTCGGAGTGGACGGGTCAATATGATTGCGGCTTTGTGTGCAGGGCAATTGATGGCTCCATTTACCGTAGACGGCATGTGTAATCGCTCCATCTTTGAGGTATGGCTAGAAACCTGCTTGATTCCCGTATTGCAGCCAGGGCAGACGCTCGTGATTGCCAATGCAGGAGAAAGTCGAAATGCCCCAAAAACCAAGACGAACATATACTGCCGAACAAAAAGCTGAAACTGTGAAACAGTCAGGCAAGCCGATCAGAAAAACGAATCGCCCGGAGTCTCGCTTTCACCGTGGCAACCGCGATCATTCTGATTGCAATGCAGCGAAGAAGCATAAAGACGACTACATACTTTCCACTACCCTACTAGGGACAGAAGAACAGGCAGCGGTCAATCTGCCGGATGCTTCAGGTCTTAGGCTTTAGAGGCAAGCCTGAATCCCTTGTGGGTGAGGTCGTTGACCCATCACAGCATTCAAGTATCACTGCATGATTTTATTAAAAATGGCATTACTACTTTCATGATTTCATGCAATCATAGATTCATTGCTTCATAGTTTCATTATGAAAATCATTGCAGTGACTGGGTTTAAGGGCGGGATTGCCAAGTCCACAACAGCGATCCACCTGGCAACATTCCTGAGCAAATCCACTCCAACTTTATTAATTGACTCTGATCCGAATCGCACCTGTGAAAAGTGGTCGGATAGAGGCAATCGTGAGCAAGCCTTTATCGTGACCAACGAGAAAGCAGCATCCCGGCATATTCCGGGCAAGTCATATTTAGTCCTCGATACCCCTGCTAGGCCAAGCAGCAATGAATTAAAAGAAATTGCAGAAGGAGCTGACTTGGTGATTGTCCCGTGTTTACCCGATGCGTTTAGCCTCAGTGTCACCCTTGACATGATTAGTGAACTACCGAGTCAATGTTTATATCGAGTTCTGTTAACCATCTGTCCACCTGCACCGAGTAAAGAAGCAGAGCAAGTACGTGAGGCTCTAACAGAAGCCCAGATTCCCTTATTTACTGCACAAATTCGCCGTTCGGCTGGGTTCACAAAGGCCGCCGCCCTCGGAGTTGCGATTCGGGATATTCCTGATAGTCGGGGCCGCATAGCCTGGCGAGATTATGAGGCAGTAGGACGGGAAGTCATTAGTATACTTCGAGGACATCATGGTTAACTACAAGCAGATTATCAGTCAAGCCAAAAAAGAGGAAGTTATACAATCCTCATTGCATATTAAAAATGGTATTACTATTTTGATAATTTCATGCAATCATAGATTCATTGCTTCATAGTTTCATTATGAAAATCATTGCAGTGACTGGGTTTAAGGGCGGGATTGCCAAGTCCACAACAGCGATCCACCTGGCAACATTCCTGAGCAAATCTACACCAACTTTATTAATTGACTCCGACCCGAATCGCACCTGTGAAAAGTGGTCGGATAGAGGCAATCGTCAGCAAGCCTTTATCGTGACCAACGAGAAAGCAGCATCCCGGCATATTCCGGGCAAGTCATATTTAGTCCTCGATACCCCTGCTAGGCCAAGCAGCAATGAATTAAAAGAAATTGCAGAAGGGGCTGACTTAGTCATTGTCCCGTGTTTACCCGATGCGTTTAGCCTCAGTGTCACCCTTGACATGATTAGTGAACTACCGAGTCAATGTTTATATCGAGTTCTGTTAACCATCTGTCCACCTGCACCGAGTAAAGAGGCAGAGCAAGTACGGGAGGCTCTAACAGAAGCCCAGATTCCCTTATTTACTGCACAAATTCGCCGTTCGTCTGGGTTCACAAAGGCCGCCGCCCTCGGAGTTGCGATTCGGGATATTCCTGATAGTCGGGGCCGCATAGCCTGGCGAGATTATGAGGCAGTAGGACGGGAAGTCATTAGTATACTTCGAGGACATCATGGTTAACTACAAGCAGATTATCAGTCAAGCCAAAAAAGAGGAAGTTATACAATCCTCATTGCATGAAGCAATGCAAGCAGGAGAAATGGTCAATCTGTGTGTGCGTGTTCCCAGTCAATGGCGTAATCACTGGAAATCGGAGGCTGCCAAGAAAGGGATAAGCCTGGGAGACTATGTGATCCAGGCCATGAAAGAAATGTACGGTGAGCCTCCAACTGCTTAGGGAAAGTGTGATGTGCAATGGAGAGCGTTCAGCGATCGCCATTTTGATGTAGGCGGTATCCATGGATTTTTGGTAGGTGGCCATGGGCAGGGGCGGGGATGCCTGGGGCCCGGTCGGTATCCGTAATCCGTAGGGTCATTGTGGGGGCTGGCCAGGGTGTAGGCCCGGGCCGGTAGCTATCCTCTAGGGAGGAATGGGCAATGTGGGGACCCCATGGGGTAGCGGCCCGGTGGTATCCACGACTAGATCGGTGCATCCGGTAGCCGTGGGTTTCCTGCCGAGGGCCAAGGGGCGGACTATGTTTCAGGGTTTTGAGCGGGGAGCTTTTGGGCATTTTTGCGGCGGCCCGGAGGGCATAGTCGGGGTGGCCCATGGGGACTGATGACTGGGAAAAATGGAGGGCGATGGGCAGATGGGCAGCGATCGCTATGGGGCGGTATCCGTGGGGTGGCCCGGAGGGCATGGGGAAGATGGGGCAGCGGTGATCGGTATCCATCGTTTGTATCCATGGGGCAGAGCGAGGGCATGGGCAGGGGCATTGTGTTTGTGATTTGTGATCGGGGCATGGTCGGGGCGATGGGGAATATTGGGATGCAGGGTGGGGGATGGTATCAATAGGAGTGGTAGTGCAGTTAAAGGCTTGCTAGGACTGTGATTCAGGCAAAAAAATCAAAAAGTGGTAGCCCAGTTTTATCGGCGGTATCCATGGTTTGCATCCATGATCGGATGGGCGACGATGGCATGGGGAGCTTCGGGGGGATGGCATGGGGCGGCCCGGTGTGTGTGCCTGAGTCCGATGGGGAAAGTGGATGGCGATGCCAGGGGGTCATGGAGTGGTGGCCCATGGGGGGTATCCGTAATCCGTAGATGGCGATGGCGATCGCTGTGGCAGATCAATGGTATCCATGATCAGATCGGTATCCGGTGGCCATGGGGGGAGCTTAGGGGGGAGGGCAGCGGCTCATCCCGATGGCGGGTATTGGGGGCGGCCTGCTCCATGGGGTTAGCGATCGCTATTTTGTGGTGGGCATGGCCATGGTCGGGGTGGTGGCCAATGGGGGCGATTGGCAGAGGGACTATTTTGTGATGGGCTGTGGGGCGGACGATGGGGCCTGTGTCCGGCGCGGGGAAGTCCAGGGCAGGGCGGCCATGATCGAAACGGTAGCCAGGGGGTGGCCAAGGGACTGATCCGGTGGCGCGGTGGTTTCCATGGGGGAAATAGAGGGCGGCCATGGGGCCTATTCTGTGATCGGGGCATGGGGGAGCTATGGGCCCGGTGGCCATGGGGTATCCGTATTTTGTGCTGGGCGATGGGGGGAATGGGGGAAGTCCATGGCCCCGTCGGCCGGTAGCCGTGGACATGGGGCGGCCATGGGCAGAGCGATCGCTATTGTGATGGGCTGAGTCAGATCGTAAGTAAATAGAAGTCTTACGGGGGCTGGGTTTCACCGAGAAAACTGCCAAAACCGTAAGTGAAACTTGATGGAGGGTGGCCATGGGGGGATGGGCATGGCGATGGGGAAAATGGAGGGCGGCGGCCGGTATCCACGACTAGATCGGTGCATCCGTCGGCCGGTGGCCAGGGGGTGGCCCGTGGCCATGGGGCGGCCTGGGGTATTTTTGCGGCGGCCGTGGCCATGGGCCCGGGCCGGTGATCGCTAGGGCATGGGGCGGTCGGTATCCATAATCGGTAGCTCATGCAGGGTCATTTCTTCCAGCATTGCCACAGCTTTCGCTTGCGCCTTGGCTTGTGCCTCATGCGACATTTGACTGCGAAGATTGGAAAATTTCTTAGCCATCGTTTACGGCCTCTCGCTTCAACTGCTCTAGGTGATCATCGTAGAGGTTCGGCGATCGCTATTTTGATGAGCCAGGGGGTCGGGCCCGGTGGGTATCCGTAATTTGTAGTTGCTGCTGGAATCGGGTGGCAGACAACGTTTATGTTAGGTGAGCAATTATGAGATGATGCCGAACCACTTGCGAGACAGATGTTAGAAGGTCTTTTAGATGCTGAATTGATGCAAAGCTAAAGTTAGGAGGTAGTTTTAGAAACACACCACTGCACAGATCGCCCCTGCGACTGAGTACGGACAAAGTTAAAGCCGTGTCGTCTGAATGCTTGATGCTTAGTTAAGGACGAACCACTAACCCCTAACAACTCGGCTAATTCACCTGTACTAAACACCCACTCATTCTGTGCAGCTTCTTCAAGTAAACGCAGCCGATTCAGTAAAACCTGTCCTACATCGGGTCTAGTTGCGTCTGCAAAGGCTTCCGCAAGCAGCATTAACCCTTCCATAGATCGAGATGAAGCAAGTGCTGCACTCATCTTTTTCGTTAGCTGTGTCGATGATGTTGGTGTATCAATGACATCATCAATACCGAAATCTGCAACTGATCGACCACGCCCTAGATGTTCGTGCAACCGCTCTAATTCCTTGATCTGGTCTTCCGTCAGAAAGCTATTGCGACCAATCTTAACGGGTTCTATACCAAGGGCATTCATCCGGCTGTACAGTGTGGGACGCTTTAACCTTGTCCGTTCTAAGTAATCTTTAATGGATGTTAAAGCCTCGTCTTCGTACAAAATTTCAGCGTCAGTCATGTCACCGTGTCAATAACATCATCGACAATAATCTGTCACCGATGTCGAAGTGTCAATGACTTCATCAACAAACCACTGATCGCTGGGCCCCCCTCTAGGGAGAAATGATCATTGTGGGGGGCCATGGGGCGGCCCGGAGGGTATGAGTCCGGTGGGGGAAGTCCATGGGGGCGGCTATGGTTTGCATCCATGATCGGATCGTTGTCCGGCGGACATGGAAGGGGCATCCGTAGATGGGCTATGAAGTGGGCGGCGATCGCTAGTCCATGGGCAGTGGATTTGGGCGATCAGTCCTGGGGGAAAAATTTGGTAGGGGTTGGCGGCCGAGGGCAGGGCGGCCCGGTCGGTATCCGTAATCCGTAGGGTCATTGTGGGGGCTGGCCAGGGTGTAGGGCCCGGCCCGGTAGCTATCCTCTAGGGAGGAATGGGCAATGTGGGGGCCCCATGGGGTAGCGGCCCGGTGGTATCCACGATTAGATCGGTGCATCCGGTAGCCGCGGGTTTCCTGCCGAGGGCCAAGGGGCGGACTATGTTTCAGGGTTTTGAGTGGGGAGTTTTTTGGCATTTTCCCCATGGATGGTTGGCCCGGCGGCCGGTGGGCAGGACTGAGGCCGGGGGGTGAAGTCCATGGGGCATGGTCGGGCTGGCCCATGGGGACTGATCCGGCGGCGCGATGGTGGACATGGGGCCGATGGGCGGCGATCTCTAGTCTGATGGGCCGATGGGCTATGAGGGTGGCGGGCCCGGTGGCTGTGGGGCATCCGCAGATAAGGGAGGGACGAGGGCGATGGATGGGGCCCGGTGGGTGAAGTCCATGGGGCCGATAGTCCATGGGTGGATGGGGATGGGTCGGGAAATAAGTTAGATAAGTTAGATAAGTTATCGGTGAGCCGTAGATAAGTTAACAGTGAGTCCTAGGGCATTTTAGCGAGGGGCAGAAGGGGCTAGAAGGCGGTAGACGCTAGGGA
>NZ_JAKKUT010000007.1 GCF_029582805.1 Candidatus Synechococcus calcipolaris G9
TAACTGAGCAACGCTGATCACGTTGCCCTCCTCGTCTTTTGGTTGCCAGCCAGGAATCTGTAAAGCATTGTCTAGCAGAAATAGGATTGAGATTCCCAAATTTCTAGATAGCATCGCCCCATTATGTAGGGTAGTGATCAAGGTTAGATAATTGGTCACGCGATCAAAGTGAAGCCTTTGGCTAATGGTGTTTAGGAATTGTTGGGCCTTCTTTAACCCCGTCATGATCGCCTTACCCGTTGAGTTAGTGGTTAGGGTGACATCTACGGCATTCTTGGCCACTGCTACCGCCGGATCGCCTGTAACCTCATCAAATGTTTCTATTGACCGGGGGAATGTGTGCAACCCTTGACGAAATGCCACCGCCCCAATGATTCCGGTAATGAGGCCGGCAATTCCCAATACTTGAATATTTCCGGGGTTCTCACCATCTGGGGCCATCTGATCTATGGATTGCCTAACCTGTTGTTCAGGGGCGATCACCGCTTGGTGATTCTCATTAAAAATCGTGCCGCCGCCTAACAATTCGTAGGTTTTCCGGGAATAGTCGCCCGGATCAACTAATGCCCATTGGGCCGTTTGGTTAAAATCTTGAATCGTAGCGGCCGGTACTGTCCCCGGCAAGACTTGAAACTGGTGGCTTTGCAGTTGCCGACTACCACTTGACCCCGTAACGTAGGCTAACTGAACTTGTTCTAACTGGGGCCCATTGGCCGCCCCTTGTTCATCCTCCTTATTCAAGGCCTCCAGAATTTTGTTTAGGAGGGTCATAATTAACCCGTATGGCCCTAACTCAAACCGACACGCGCTTGCTGAGTTTGTTGGATTTTCCGGGCCGGGGGTGAATTGATAATTTGGGTTGGGGCTAGGGTTGGGGTTATCTTGGCCTTGCGGGTTGGGGTCAGTGGTGGATGTAACCTGTTCTCCAGGGATGGGAGATGTGATCGGTAGGGGTTGGGGTTGGGGGGATGGTTGCCTAGATGTTCCCGCGTTTTCTGTAGCGGCCGGGATGGGGTTGGGGTTAGACGGTGTTACCGTTTCTGTTGGCGGATCACCTAATGGCTGATCCGGATTAAATGGATTGGGGCTGGCCGGGCTATGGGGTGAATGGGGCGTGTTGGGGTTGTATTCCGGTGGATTGTTGGGGTACGCCGGATCATGGGGCCTTTCTGGGTTAGGGGAGGATGGCCAGGCCGGCGGGCTTGCATCGCCTGGAATTGGTACGGGCCGATTATTGGGGCCGGCCGGCGGTACGGGATTATTAGGGTTGGCGGCGGGGGCTTCTGGTTGGGGTCTGGGTAGGGGACTGGCCGGGGATGCTCCAGGTACGGCCGGCGGCCGGGTTTGGGGACTGGCCGGGGTAGCTCCAGGAGATGGCCTAGGGGTTGGGGGGAAGCGATCTTTAAGTGGTAGTTCAGGCTGACCTACGGGCGAAAATGAAACATCACCGCCTTGAATATCGTTCAGAACACCGGCTTGGGTGACTCCAGAAACAAACCAAGTAGAGCCGGCCCCGTTTCTCATATACCAGCCAGTGCGGCCTACAACTTTTTCAAACCGCAGTGAAATAGGCCCTACCGCGTTCCCCCATGTGCCACCGTTTGTTAACGGAGTCCAATTCCAAGATGTACCGCTTTGCCTATATAGTGTCTTGCTGAATTTGACCGTATAGGTAATGGCCTCACTGGCCTCAGTGGGATAATAGGGGCCATTTTCGCCAGGGGGATATTTGATCGGTGGATTTAGGCCAACTAATGGCATCCCCAAAGCGGTGCGAGTGACTACATCCCGAAAATTAGCTAAGGGTGAGCCATCGTTAGCGTCCCTTAGTTTTTTGTTATAGAAGTCTTCAAGCTCTCGCTGTCTAGCTTGACGTTGACGGGATATATCCTCTAGCTTGCCAACCTCATCAATCAAGGCGGGAACGGCAAGGGCCGGCCCTAGCAATTTTCCTAGGCCACCTAAGCCGCTAGGCGGCTTGGGTAGTTTGGGCAGTTTGGGAATTTTAGGGAGTGGAATTTTAGGGGATGTTGGGGCCGGAGTTTGGGGGGTAAGGGGGCCGGGATGGGGGGCCGGTGGTTGGCCCGGGCCATTACCTAAGTCAACCAGGGGCCGGTTAGCGGACTCTTGGATCTGTTTCTGTTTTAGGGCCTCGGCCGCCGCGATCGCGGCCTCATGGTATTGGGGGGGGATTCTGGCCAGAGTTGAAGGGGATAGCATTACCCTAATTGGATGTATAGCTGGTTGGTAATGCCGTCGCTGACAATTCGCCTACCCCATTACTCCAAATTTTGCCTTGACCCCGCCAACCAGCAACCAAGGGGAGATATAGGACGATCGCTAATCGCTCTGGGTTGGTTGATTGGTTCTCAAAAAAGACACTCTGGACATTGGCACTGCGGGCCGCTTGTCCTGGAGCTACCACGATCGTTGCCGATGGGTTGACCTCAGCTAGGGCCGATGCTGCCCATGCTGCCAATTCTTCAAGAGTGTTTACATTACTAGGAATATTTGCGGTGCTAAAAGCTGTCATTTTTGACAATCCTTAAGGGTTGGATACTGTCAGATTAGACCGCCGTTAAAGCCATGACAATTAACGTATTTTAGATAGAATACGATGGGATAGAAAAACCTAGAACCTTTACAGGAACTAGGTTTAGCGTGTGCAACTAAAAGGAGATTATCTTAGGCATTCGTATTATAAATCAATGAATTACTAATTACTAATGAAAATTCTACGATCTGGACAAGCTGAACCGTTAAACCCTGAAACTTTTTTAAGGCTTTATCAGGAATTGAAACCGCCCCATAATTTTATTTTAGGGGTGACTTGGTACTGTGCTGAACGGGTTGGGGCCGTTTGCCAACTACGGCGGGCCAATGTTTACGATCGCAAGGGGAAACCCCTAGATGCTGTGGTAATTCCCGGGGCCAGTAGAAAGGATCGGTGTACCAGGGAAGTATCAGTTACCCCTAAACTGCGAAAATTATTAATCCAGATTCCTAAATCTGATTCAGAGTGGCTCTTTCCAAGCCAGTTAAACCCTAAGAAACATATTCATCCTGATTGCTATAAGGCCGCGCTCTCTAGGGCCTGCAAACGATTGGGCCTTGTGGGTTACTCTAGCCATTCTGCTAGACGTGGGGCCATCACTCATTTAGCGCGTTCTGGAATATCTGTTAGGGTCATTCAACAAATATCGGGCCATAAATCCTTGGCCAGTGTCCAGCGGTATATTGACTTTGATTCGATAGAAGTTAGGGGAGGCCTAGAGCTTCTATAGGGTCTTGCCTATATATTTGCTCCTGGTCTTGCCATCCTGTTTCCAGAATCCATACCAGTATGGGCCATGGGGGCATCGTTTACAGCCTGATTTTCCGCAGTATACCCCTTTTAGTTGGTAGGTCATGGTGGGGCCTGCCATTGGGTTCTTATCTAACCCGTTTTCCGTGGTTGGGGATGAATCGGTTAGATAAGATGCCTTAGAGCTTTCTAAGGCATCCGCTTTACGTTTAGGTTTTGCGGCTTCCAGGGGTTGAGGAGTATTTAGGGAATCGGCGATCGGTGCCATGGAATTATTTAGGTCTTGCCGATCGCTGGACTGATTGCGATCGCCGCCGGCCTGGTTGCGATCGCTTTGAAGGTAAAAATCAAAGGTTAATTGCCGTGGATCATCCCAATGATCATCCATTTATCTGATGGATCCGCTTGATATTCTCCAGGGCTTCTACCAATTCAGCTAGAGAGCAGTTTAGAAGATGGCAAAGCTTCTGCATTTCAGAAGGATTAAGAGTAGGCATAGACCTTCCATTCTCCCATTCAGAGATAGTCTGACGGGTGACTCCTAGAAGTTCCCCTAGCTGTTCTTGGCTAAGGCTTACTTTTTGTCTGAGCATCTTAAAAGTTACCAGATCATCTTTTGCCATTGTAAGGTTGACCCGACATTATTGTGTGTGTATGATTGCTATGTCGGCTTAACCCGACATATTGCAAAAAACAAACAAAGCGATCGCCGGTTGGCAATCGCTCAGGGAGTTTTCATCTTTTTTTCACCCTAACGCGATCGCGGCCAATAACCGGCGATCGCTAATTCCCCCATGCCTAACTTTATATTTCTGCCTAGGATTCAAACAACGTTCAACCTTGAACACTTAGTAAGGATTGAGTGGATAGATTCTGAGATTCAGATTGTACGTTTAGACTTTGTGGACGGCGATCCCCTGTTTATCGAAATGGCAGAGGCCCTAGAGCTTGAGAAATGGATCGAGGAATACTTTCCAGTGTTTTCGGTCAGGGCCGTAAATCCTCCACAAGATAAACCAGATAATCTTTAATCCGCCTGATGAGGCCCCATGAAGCCAGGGGCCGAAATCGCTCCAAGACCAGGAGCGATCGCGGATCGGCTTCCAACCCCGATCAGCGCGTTTTTCCCTTAGATTCCAGTGCCTACAGACTGTCGTAAGCTTCGGCTTTAATTTTGACCTAGGCACGGTCTAGGGGGAAACGCTAAACCTACTCGGGCCTATAGGGTGCCGTGAGTTCTGTCGCGGGTGTGACGCAGGCTAAGTAGGTTATCAAAATTTAGTCACACAAAGGGAAAAATAAATGAAAGTTCTAGGGATTGACATCTGCTCAAGCTCCATAGTTTGCTGCGTCTTGAATGAACTTCCTGAAGATGTGCAAACGTATTATTTAGAGAATGAGCCGATCATTTTGGAATCTGGCTGGGATGCAATTAAAGCGATCGCTGAAATTGATCCAGATGTTGCGGTGTATGAGCCTACGGGAGAATGTTACTCAAGGCAATGGGTTGAACGCCTGGGAGAATTAGGAATTGAGACTAAAGGGGTAGATCACAAGCGATTAAGGAGCTACAGGATCGGGCTAGGATTGCCTGACAAGGATGACTTTGCAGACGCGATAGCCATGGCTTGTTATGCCCTTGATCCTCTGAAAAGTAAGGCGAGATTCGCCTTTCTAAAGCACCGCAGTCCTGAAATTAGGGAAATTAGGGCATTAGTCCTACGATTACAACATCTAGATCGGATAAAGAACCCGATAGGTAATCGCCTGAAGCAAGACTTAGCGATCGCGATGCCTGAACACCAAAATAAAACCATTGATGATGCACCGCTATTTTGGGGCTGGCTGGCCGGTCTAAGAAAATCGGCCCGCTATGACCGCGACCTCGATAACACCGTGGGTCTAGGGCTTCTACCAGAAACCAGGATAGAGGCCGGGCTTTTGACTCAGATTCTCAAGGAAGAACAACGGATCACCGCTAAATTAGGCCCATTGGTCAATCAACCCCAATTTTCAGCATATAACAGGGTATTTTCTCGGTATGGCTTCGGACTAAAGATCGGTGCTTTGCTGTTGTCTCAGATATATCCCATCCAGGACTTTCTAGGGCCGGATGGCAAGCCAGAGATTATCCGCAGGAAGGGCAAAAACAGTGGAAAGCAAACAACGCGCTACCTATCAGAGAGACGTTTTCTGAAATGTTTGGGGCTTGCTCCAGTGCGAGAATACAGCGGCAAAAGCAAGAAATCTAAGAAGGGTGGATCGGAGCTATGCCGCAAAGCCTTGTGGCAATGGTGTCATACCCGCGTTGAGCCTAGGACGCGATGGGGCAAAGAGAAAAATATGATCATCAGACAATGGCAAATTTTGTATGGACAGGCTTTAGAGAATTTCAGCACCAAGGCTGAATTAATTGCTGCTCAAGAAACAGAAAAGAAGCTAAGGCCGGGTGGGATTAAGGTAAAAATGGCCCGGGCCTGGTTAAGAAGACGGGTAGGGTTAGCTCTATTCCATGATCTAGTAGATTCTGTGAGCCAGGAATCAACGAAGGGGATGGAATAAAAAAAAAGCCATAAAATCTCTAGGGTGTCAAAATAAAGAACAGGTCATCATCACCCCCTAGAGAATGGATATTAAAAACGGATTTGTTGCCACCATTGGTCAGACTCCCCTGATTCGTCTCAACAGTTTTAGTGAGGCAACGGGCTGTGAAATTTTAGGGAAGGCGGAGTTTCTCAACCCTGGCGGTTCCGTCAAGGATCGGGCAGCTCTGTACATCATTGAAGATGCCGAGCGGCGGGGGCAGTTAAAGCCTGGGGGCACTGTAGTGGAAGGCACTGCTGGCAATACTGGCATTGGCCTTGCCCATATTTGCAACGCGAAGGGGTACAAATGCCTGATTATTATTCCCAATACCCAATCCCAGGAGAAAATTGAGACCCTGCGAACCTTAGGGGCGGAAGTCCGTACTGTCCCCGCCGTTCCCTACAAAGACCCCAATAACTACGTCAAACTCTCGGGACGAGTCGCAGCGGAAATGGACAATGCTATCTGGGCCAACCAATTTGATAATCTCGCCAACCGTCAAGCCCATTACGAAACCACAGGGCCAGAACTATGGCAGCAAACTGAGGGTAAGATTGATGGCTGGGTTGCAGCAACGGGGACGGGGGGAACCTATGCCGGGGTTGCACTGTATCTAAAAGAGAAAAATCCCAATATTCAGACGGTCGTGGCGGATCCTATGGGTAGTGCCCTCTATAGCTATGCCAAAACTGGAGAATTAACCTCCAGCGGCAATTCCATCACCGAAGGGATTGGCAATAGTCGCGTTACCGCTAATCTTGAGGGTGCCCCCATGGATGATGGGATTCAAATCCATGATCAGGACTGTTTAGAGGTGATCTATCAGTTGCTCCACCGGGATGGTTTATTCATGGGAGGGTCGGTGGGCATTAATGTGGGTGCAGCAGTTGCACTAGCGAAAAAGTTGGGCCCGGGCCACACCATTGTGACCGTATTATGCGATAGTGGCTCCCGCTATCAATCTCGGTTATTTAATCGGGAGTGGTTAGAGACAAAGGGATTGAGAATGCCGACCCTATCAGATACAGCAGGCTAGTTCATTGATTCTCGTGTTTGCATGACAGTGAAATAGATTTTGCAAAAATAACAATTTCAGCTGCCATAAACCTATCTTTCATAACTTGCAATAAAAAAAGTAAATAAAATGTTACATTTAGACATAAACGCTTAAATATAAATTTAGTGTCGCATGTCGTGATTAACTCTCCCCTGCTTCGATTTAACTCCCCAGCGATCGCCAAGCTGCTATTAATCGCCCCATTTTTCTTTTGGGGAACAGCGATGGTGGCCATGAAGCAGGTGATGCCCCATACTACTCCCTTTTTTGTAGCAGGGGTACGACTCCTCCCCGCCGGGCTTATCGTCCTTGCCTTTGCGATCGCCCTAGGGAAGCCCCAACCCCAAGGATGGCGCGCCTGGGCCTGGATTAGTCTATTTGCCCTAGTGGATGGTCTCCTCTTCCAGGGATGTTTAGCTCTGGGTTTAGAACGAACGGGAGCCGGTCTTGGTTCAGTAATGATTGATTCCCAACCCTTGGCGGTTGCCCTACTCTCTCGCTGGCTGTATCGAGAGCGGGTGGGAGGCTGGGGCTGGTTGGGCCTGTTCTTGGGCATCGTCGGCATTAGTTGCATTGGTCTGCCCCAGGACAGTTGGGCCGATTTATTCCAAGGGAACCTGACGGGCTTCACCTGGGAGAGTCTGAGTCAGCGGGGCGAACCCTGGATGCTGATGGCAGCCCTAGCCATGGCGGTGGGAACCATTGTCATGCAGCCCCTATCTCACTATAGTGATCCGGTTATGGCGACGGGTTGGCACATGGTTTTGGGGGGAATCCCCTTGCTGTTCATGGCGATTTGGACACCAGATGCTCCCTGGATCGGGTTAACTACGCTAGATTGGTTGAACTTAGGCTACGCCACCCTTTTTGGGAGTGCCCTGGCCTATGGTTTATTTTTCTATTTTGCCTCCAAGGGAAATCTCACTAGCCTCAGTTCCCTGACATTTTTGACCCCTATTTTTGCCCTCAGCTTTGGCAATCTGATTCTGGAGGAAACCCTGAGCCGCTTACAGCTTTTGGGCGTGGGTCTGACCTTGATCAGTATCTACTTGATTAATCAACGCCAGGTGATGGGCCAATGGGTTCAGTCATTACCTCTCTCTGGTAGGGTGAGGAAAGAAGCCTCGGTGACAGTGAAGGTCTCCGATTAACCCCTCCCCCCCATTGTTTGATGTTCGTTTGATGTTAAAACGGGAACTAGGATTGACCGGGGCGGTTCTTACTGGCCTTGGTTCCATTATTGGTACCGGTGTTTTTGTCAGCATTGGCATTGCCACCGGCGTGGCCGGGCCAGGGGTATTGATTGCCCTAGTGTTGGCAGCAATCATTGCCACCTGTAATGGACTCAGTAGTGCCCAACTGGCCGCCAGTCATCCCGTCAGTGGGGGAACCTATGAATATGGCTACCGTTATCTCAATTCCTATCTAGGCTTTACCGCCGGTTGGACTTTTCTCTTAGCAAAGAGTGCCTCCGCCGCCACTGCCGCCCTGGGATTTGTCGGGTATCTCCTCAATCTATTCTCAGTAGACTCATTTCTGGGCCAAAACCTTTTAGGGGTGGGGGTGGTCATTGGTCTGACATTCGTCGTTTTGCAGGGAATTCGCCGCTCCAATTGGCTGAATACATTTATTCTCTGTTTGAGTCTGCTAGGTTTAGGGACGTTTATTCTCAGTGGGATACTCTACGGCCAAGCCAATGGCTGGATCGGCTTTACCTGGGGGTGGGATCGCTTGAATCTGCCGGATTTGCTGCAAGCAACGGCCCTGATGTTTGTTGCCTATAGTGGTTACGCCCGCATTACGGTGTTGGGGGAAGAAGTTAAGCAGCCAGAGCAAACGATTCCCAAGGCAATTTTAATCACCCTAGCCATAACCTTGATTCTTTATGTTGCCGTGGCTGGGGTTGGCATTGGCACTGTGGGAGCTACTGCCCTAGGGCAAGCGGCATTGGATCAAGCGGCTCCTTTGCAGGTGATTGCCGCCAGTTTTCCGATTCCGGGTACGGGTCTATTGGTGGCCCTAGGGGCGATCGCCGCCATGATTGGCATTTTATTAAATCTAATTTTGGGCCTGTCTCGGGTCATCTTGTCCATGGCCCGTCGGGGAGATGTACCCAAATATTTAGCTCGACTCAACCCTCGGCAAACGACCCCCGTTCCTGCGGTACTCACCGTTGCTGTCATTATTGCCCTCCTGACCCTGATCGGCAATGTCAAGACGACCTGGTCATTTAGTGCCTTTAGTGTTTTGATTTACTATGCCATTACCAACTTAGCCGCATTGAAACTCCCCCCGGAGCAATGTTTTTGCCCCCGCTGGTTAGCCTATCTAGGATTATATGGTTGCCTAGGTCTAGCCTTTTGGGTGGAACCCCTAGTGTGGTTGACCGGCCTGAGTTTCATTGCCCTGGGTTGTCTCTGGCATCGGTGGCGGTTGGGCCAAAGAGCCTAGGGAGAGCAAACTTTTTACCGGCGATTCGCACTTAAATAAATGAACCGATGAATGCTTGAAACCCTCTGTTAGGATGGGGGGATTAGAGCTAGAACGATCCTATCGACACCATGGTAGTTGCCGCAAATTCAACCCCAATTCTGACCTTGGCAGAGTACCTCAACTACGACAATGGTACAGAGGCGCGCCATGAATTGGAGAATGGGAAATTAGTCCAGATGCCGCCAGAGAGTGAACTGAATGTTCGGATTACCTCTTTTCTCTTTGCGTTTTTCCTGAATCAAGGCATTCCCAGCTATCGCGTCAGGATGGGGACTGAAATTGTCGTCACTGGTGCGCGAGCCACAACCCGCTTCCCGGATCTAATGGTGTTATCAGAGGAACTGGCCACCGCATTAGTCGGAGCCACCCGATCCACTGTGATGCCAGATATGCCACCCCCAGCCTTAGTGGTTGAAATTGTCAGCCCTGGCCAGGAAAAGCGAGACTATCGGTACAAGCGATCGGAATACGCAGCCCGGGGAATTGGCGAATATTGGATTGTGGATGGTAGTCAGGAAAAGGTCACAATTCTGACATGGGTAGATGGCCTCTATGAGGAGCAGGTATATACAGGCGATAGGGCGATCGCCTCGTCCTTGCTGGGGGTATTAGATCTGACGGCGCGAAAAATCTTCCAGGGAACCTAACTGGGATTAATTTCCGCCATTTCAATGACCTGACCTTGGTAATCCTTGACTAAAAAGTTTAGGGGTTTATCCCGGCGAATTTTATAGCGGAGATGGCGACGCTGAATCCGTAGGAGTAATTGCTCTAGGCATTCCCGATCAAAACAAACATGGCGATCGCGGTTTTTCTCTCCCTGGCTGGCACCACTAATAATGTGTAACTGGGTACTTTTTTTGAGTTGGTACCACAATCCATCGGAGGGACTGGGACGCTTGGGGGCACCATAGCTGAGGGCCGAGGGAATATAGAGGGGATCCATTGAGGCCACCCCCAGGGTTTGCTCATAGTTGTAATAGTAGTGCAGGGGCACATCCGCTAGGGGCAATTGCAAGTCATTTTCGTAGAATTGCCGTGCCTGCTCCAAATCCGACACCATGACCGTAAAAACCTTTGGCGCACCGGATAAAAAAAGCCACATGGCCCCACCATAGGCAACCAAGAGCATAATCATAATGCCTTGGGTTGAAAATAAGCCATCCCAGGGGAGGTCAAGCCAAGCAAAAAGTCCGTGGGCCGATGGGATCATAGCAATTACAATTCAAATACTTAAAGAATGGACTGGAGAGAATGAACTGAGAGTATATTGTATTCGTTAACTAAAGCATAGCAATTTTGATATTTACAGTTTGATATTTGCAGTTTACCAGTCTTACCAGTCTTGATCGAGAAACGGATTTTAGGCATTGATCCTGGCCTAGCCACCTTGGGTTACGGCTGTCTCACCCTAGTCGCTGATACCCAGCAGATTCCAACCTTGCTGGACTTTGGTGTGATTACCACCCCAGCCCACACCCCCATGGGCGATCGCCTTGGTATGATCTATGACGACTTGCATACCCTCTTGCCTCGACTAGAGCCGGATCTGGTGGCCTTAGAAAAGTTATTTTTCTATAAGATGAGCCATACCATTTCCGTTGCCCAGGCCCGGGGAATCGTCTTACTGGTCTTGAGTCAACTGTCGATTCCCCTTGTGGAATTTACCCCAGCCCAAATTAAGCAGGCCCTCACTGGCTATGGGAATGCGGGCAAGGAGGAGGTTCAACAGGCGGTACAGCGAGAACTGGCCCTAGATTACCTGCCTAAACCCGATGACGCGGCCGATGCCCTGGCGATCGCCCTAACGGCCGGACGATTCAACTGAGGGTAATATGAGGATTGTTGGATTTTTCCCAACTTACCCTCCGTCGCTCCTATTCCCAACCCCCGTGTCCTCAGTTCATTCCCCCCTAATTTTCGTTATCCTCTCCCTTTAACCCCATGCCCTATCAAACCCTACAACGACGGACAAAGATTGTAGCTACCGTTGGCCCTGCGGTCAGTAGTCCAGAAATGCTGCGGGCGATTATTCAAGCAGGAGCGACAACCCTCCGCCTCAATTTTTCCCACGGCACCCACGAGGATCACCAACGCAGTATCCGCCTAATTCGGCAAATTGCCTACGAACTGAGTCAACCGGTGGCGATTCTCCAGGATCTCCAGGGGCCGAAAATTCGCCTCGGTCGCTTTGAGAATGGATCCATTGCCTTAAAACGGGGAGACCCCTTTACCCTGACCAGCCGAATTTTAATGGGAAATAGCACCATTAGCTCCATCACCTATCCCCCCCTAGCCCAAGAAGTACCGGCAGGTGCGACGATTTTACTGGATGATGGCAAAGTCGAAATGATTGTAGAGCGGGTGGATAAGGAAGAAGGCGAACTGCATTGTCGGGTGGTGGTGGGCGGCCCCCTCTCCAATTCCAAGGGAGTAAATTTCCCTGGTGTGTACCTCTCCATTAAGGCCCTCACGGAAAAAGATCGGGCGGACTTAATGTTTGGTCTGAGTCAGGGGGTGGATTGGGTGGCCCTGAGTTTTGTCCGCAATCCCCAGGATCTCCTAGAGATCAAAGAACTCATTGCCGAGGCGGGAAAACAGATCCCGGTGATTGCCAAGATTGAAAAACACGAGGCGATCGAGCAAATGGATGCGGTTCTCTCCATGTGTGATGGGGTAATGGTAGCCCGGGGAGATCTGGGGGTAGAACTGCCCGCTGAAGATGTACCGATTTTACAAAAACGCTTGATTGCCGCCGCCAACCGCTTGGGCATTCCGGTGATTACGGCCACGCAAATGCTCGATAGTATGGTCAAAAGTCCCCGGCCCACTCGGGCTGAAATTTCCGATGTGGCCAATGCCATTCTGGATGGAACCGATGCAGTAATGCTCTCCAATGAAACCGCTATGGGAGAATATCCGGTGGAAGCCGTAGCCACCATGGCCAAGATTGCCATTCGTATGGATACCCAACCCCAACTGCGTAAAAATTTGGCAGAGGTCATTCCTGGGCGATCCATTCCCAATGCCATTAGTCAATCCGTGGGCCAGGTGGCGATCCAACTCCATGCCAAGGCAATTATTACCCAAACGAAAACTGGGGCAACAGCCCGGAACGTCTCTAAATTTCGTCCCCCCATTCCCATTTTGGCGGCAACCCCTCACATTGAAGTGGCGCGGCGATTACAGGTGGTATGGGGGGTAGAACCCCTGTTGACCCTGAACCATCCATCCATGCGTCAATCCTTTCAGGCGGCGATTCATACGGCCCAGGATCGGGGGTTCCTCAGTGAGGGGGATCTCGTGGTCATGACCGCCGGAACCTTGCAGGGGGTCTCCGGTTCCACGGATATGCTCAAAGTGGAATTAGTAACATCCATTATGGGCCGGGGCTGTGGGGTTGGCCATGGCTCCGTCAGTGGGCCAGCCCGGGTGGTACAGGAAGGCAATACCATTCGCACCTTTAATTCGGGAGAAATTTTAGTGGTTCCCCGTACCAGTGCGGAATTTGTTGGGGCCATTCGCAAGGCGGCGGGCATCATTACCGAGGAAGATAGCTTAACTAGTCACGCGGCCGTCCTGGGACTGCGGCTTGGCATCCCGGTCATTGTCGGCGTTAAAAATGCCACGGATTTGATTCGAGAGGGAACCATTTTAACCATGGATGTGGAGCGGGGGTTGGTCTATTCCGGTGCCGCTGCATCTTCCCATAATGGCATTGCCTAGATGGGGGTATTGCCTAGATTGGGGATTGTTCCCTATTCCATTTGAGCGACCCATGTTTTAGCCGAAGGCTCATCCTCAAAAACCGCCAACTGAATCTTTAGACCCTCGGCAAGCCGGATTAAAAAGGCTTCTGGTACTAGGGTTTGGGCGTGTTCTAAGTCCTCGGGATTATTGTAGGGGGCAACAATATAGTAGTGACCATTGGGCATTTGCAGGATGCTCATATCCAAGCTGGCGTTATTGTCACGAGTATTGCTTGTATTACTTGTCCTAGGACTAGCCGACTCATTCTCAGGCTTGGCTGGAACCGTTGGATCTGATGGGGAATTGGTGGCCGCTGGGGTAGGTTTCAATTGGGAGAGGGTTTTGGGGTTGACCTCTGTAAACTCGCGGGCAGTCAAATCGGGCCCCCCCGGAATGGCCTCACTAGAACGGGAAGCCGAACCGGAAATATTGGACTGGGATGGGGAGTTGGCCTGGGGTTGGGAAACCTCGCTGGATAAAGCGTCGGGTTGCTCTGGCAAGGAGCGATCGCCCCGGAGCAGCATATAGACCCCTAGGGCTGCAGCCAATCCCCCCAAAACACCCACCACCATGAGCCAGCGTTGGACATGGTTGATACCCCCAGGATGGCGATCGCCCCCTTGGACATTTTTCAGTAACTCCCGGGTGGAAGCCATGGGCCGTTTCACCGCTGTTGTGGGAAGAACCTCACCACTGGCATTAGTTCCAGAGTTGGCGGCATTGGTTCCATGGGCATGGGCAAAGGCCTGGGGCAGGAGTCCAGCGAGTTCGGCCGCATCAAAGCTGAAATCATCCACTTCAAACTCATGGGAATCATCCTCCTTGTTACTCGCGTCATGGTTACTCGTAGCATGGGGATAGGATTCTGGTGTGGAAACGGGCAGGGATGGGGGAATGGGAGACATTTCTGTGGCTGTCGGATCCATGGGGTTCTGAACCATGGGGTTTGGGGTGGTGGGTTCCGGAGCTGACACCACGGGAGTAATGGCAAAACTGGTCTGGGAGTGGACAGCGGCGGCATCCGTCATTGCTGCTAGTTCCGCAAATTCAGGAAAGTCGTCCTCCGGCTCCGCAGTCGATTGATGTTCATCTTCGCCACCAAAGGGAGGGGCCCCTGTCACCATCCGATGGCAGCGATATTGGGTCAGTTCTGCCTCTAGACTCAGATTCAGGCAGGCTAAGGCTGCTTTGAGACGATTTTGAACATCAGTGGCATTGGCGGTGGTCATAGTCTAGGCCCTTAGCGAGTGGTGCAGTAGGATAGATGAACAATGATTCAAGGCATTGCCATTGGCTGAGAATGTCAGACCCAGGACAATCCCCGGACTGGACTAATACCTTAAGCCTTCGCCCCAGGCACCCCATCTATGCAAACTTGTTGATGAGAATTTTGAGGTACAGGAATCCATGGGCTTAACGGGTATTAAAATCCTAGTTCAGCAGGCTCAGACCACGCCCTCTTGGCAAAATGTGCAGCAGTTTCTCCAGTTAGCCAAGCAATGGCCCCAGATCGTTGGCGGGGTGGTGGCCCAGCAGTCCCGGCCGATCGCCCTGACAGATCAGGGCATTTTGCGAGTTGCCGTATCCAGTGCGGTGTGGGCCCAGACCCTAACCTTTGAGCGGCCCAGGATTCTGCTAAAACTCCAAGACCAGTACCAACTCCCCATTCAGGATATTCATTTCTCTAGTCGGGATTGGCGCAGTCAGGGATTCAAGCCTAAGCCTAAGTCCAACTCCAACGCCGCCTCCAAATTATCCTCCGCTGCCGGTATCTCCCCCAATTCTGGCGATGCTATCCAGCCCCCTGCTCCCCAAACCGCCAAGGAGGCCTTTGAGCAGTGGCAGCAAACCCTGCAAAGGAGAGCGCAGAAATTGAATTGTTGTCCCCAGTGTCACTGTCCTACCCCCCAGGGAGAACTGGATCAATGGCAGCGGTGTAGTCTCTGCCATGCCCGACAAAAGCTGATTAATATTTCGCAAAATATTTTAGAAAACCCTTGATAATTCAGGGTTAGAGCCTTTTTGAAACGGTCGAAAAGCCCTTAAATGCTATACTGAAAAATATTATTTTCGGTGTTGTTGCGGAGTCCTGTATGACCTTTTCGCCAGAGGCGGTGCCAGAGCGAATTATTCCCACCGAATTGCGGGAGGAAATTTCCCGCTCGTACCTGGAATACGCCATGAGCGTGATTGTCGGGCGGGCCTTGCCAGATGCGCGGGATGGACTCAAACCCGTACACCGCCGTATTCTCTACGCCATGCACGAGTTGGGCTTGAGTGCCGATCGCCCCTTTCGCAAATGTGCGCGGGTGGTGGGGGAAGTGCTGGGTAAATATCACCCCCATGGCGACTCTGCTGTTTATGATGCCCTGGTGCGGATGGCCCAGGACTTTTCGATGCGCCATCCCCTCGTTAATGGTCATGGAAATTTTGGCTCCATTGACAATGACCCACCGGCGGCGATGCGGTATACCGAATGTCGCCTACAGGCCTTGGCCAGTGATGCCCTCCTTCAGGATATTGAGCAGGAAACCGTTGACTTTGGCGACAATTTTGATGGCTCCCAGCAAGAACCCCTTGTATTGCCGGCCCGGTTGCCCCAACTCCTTCTCAATGGTTCCTCTGGAATTGCCGTGGGCATGGCCACGAATATTCCCCCCCACAATTTAGGGGAACTGGTGGATGGGGTGATTGCCCTGATTCATCGGCCTGACCTGAGCGATCGCGACCTGATGCAGTATATTCCTGGCCCTGATTTTCCCACCGGGGGCCATATCCTGGGTCGGGGTGGAATCCGGGATGCCTACACCACAGGGCGTGGCTCCATTACCCTGCGGGCGATCGCCAGTATTGAAACCCTAGAAGCTCCGGGTCGCCCCCCCAGAGAAGCCATTATTATTACCGAACTTCCCTACCAGACCAATAAATCAGCCTTGATGGAAAAAATTGCTGAGTTGGTCAACGATAAAAAAATTGATGGCATTTCGGATCTGCGGGACGAGAGCGATCGGGATGGCATTCGGGTGGTGATTGAATTAAAACGGGATGCCTACCCCCGCGTTGTCCTCAATAATCTCTACAAACAAACCCCCCTCCAGATTAATTTTGGTGCCAATATGTTGGCGATCGTGAATGGGGAGCCGCAATTGCTCACCCTGAAGCGATTTTTAGAGGTCTTTTTAGAATTTCGAGAAGAGGCGATCGCCCGTCGGACTCGCTACAATCTCCGCAAAGCGGAAGAACGAGATCATTTATTACAGGGGTTGCTCATTGCCCTCGATCATTTAGACGCAGTGATTCATCTAATTCGCCAGGCCAGTGATACCACCTTAGCCCGCCAAGAACTTATGGCCACCTACAGCCTGAGTGAACTCCAGGCCGATGCCATTTTACAAATGCAACTGCGGCGACTGACTGCCCTGGAAGCGGAGAAAATTCAGCGGGAACATGAGGATCTGCAACGTCAAATTGCGGATCTCAATGATATTTTGGCCCATCGGCAACGGGTTCTAGAGATCATTGAAACGGAAGTTACCCAACTGAAAACCAAGTTTGCCACCCCGCGTCGTTCGGAAATCATTCAAGATGATGGCGACATTACCGATATGGATCTGATTGCCAATGAAAAATCGGTGATTTTGGTAACTCAGCAGGGCTACATCAAACGCATGGCCGTAGATACCTTTGAAAGCCAGAGTCGGGATGGTCGGGGCCGCAAGGGGGCGCAAATCAAAGAGGATGACCAGGTCGAGCATTTCTTTGGTTGTAACGATCACGATCGCATTTTGTTCTTCAGCGATCGCGGCGTTGCCTATGCCCTGCCGGCCTACCAAATTCCAACGGGATCTCGGAATGCTCGGGGGACACCCATTGTCCAACTCCTACCAATCCCCAGGGAAGAAAAAATTACCTCGGTGATTGCGGTACAGGAATTCAGTGAAGATGAATACCTTGTAATGCTCACCCGCAAGGGATTTATTAAAAAAACAGCCCTGTCTGCCTTTAGTAATATTCGCACCAATGGATTGATTGCCATTTCCCTAGAAGATGCCGATGAACTGCGTTGGGTGCGGCGCACTCGGGAGGAGGACAGCATCATTATTGGTTCTCGCAAGGGAATGGCCATTCATTTTCGGGCCAGTCACGATCAGTTGCGGCCCCTGAGTCGGGCCACCCGGGGAGTCAAGTCCATGAATTTACGGGCGGGGGATGAACTGGTGGGGATGGATATTCTACCGGCGGCGATCGTGAACACCTTTGCCCATTCCCCGGAGGCAGAGGAGATGGAGGATATCGATGAAACCCTGGAAACGGACACCAGTGATGGCCCCTGGGTGCTGGTGATTACCACCAATGGTTTTGGTAAACGGGTTCCGGTGCAGCAATTCCGGCTGCAAAATCGGGCGGGTATGGGCTTGACGGCCACCAAATTCAAGGCCAAGAGTGAAGAGGATCAACTGGCGGCCCTGCGGATTGTCAATGCCGAGGATGAATTGATGATCGTCACCAGCCGGGGGATTATTATTCGGCAATCCGTGGTTGCCATTTCATCCCAATCCCGCTCTGCCACTGGCGTGCGCCTGCAACGGCTCGATGAGGATGATGCCATTGTCACCGCCGCAATTTTACCCCCCGGCACCATGGAAGATGGGGAGGAGGACGACCATTGAGTATAGAGCCGGATGATCTCACCCCTGAGGGGGCGATTGATACCGTTGCCCTCCTCCAAGCCCTTCGCAGGAAAGAAGGCTCTTGGGTAGATTGGGGCCAGGCCTGTCAGCAACTCCAAAAAGCTGGTTTAAGCCCCCAGGGAATTTTTGAGGAAACGGGTTTTGAACCAATCCAACAAAACCAAATTACCATTGCTGCCCAGGTGTATGAAAGTCTGAGGGCGGCGGAAACGGATCCCGAGGTCTTGAGTCATTTTCAACAGCGGGGAAGTGATCTTCTCTACGAATTTCGCATCCTTGCCCAGGGCGATCGCCAGCAGGCTGCAACCCTGGCCTGGCAAAAGAAGCTAGATGTGGATGGGGCCCACGACATTGCCAAGGCGATTAAAAACTATTCCCGCTTAACCAGTCTCCCCTCCGGATTCACTCAGGAGATGGGAGATGTCATTGCCCATTATTATTGGCAACTGGCCCGTCAACAACGGGATTTAGCCCAACGCTCCCGTTTAATTGCCCAAGGATTTAGCTACGTAGTGTCGGAAACGGCCCGCCGAGAATTGGAAAAACTGCTCACTGATTTAAGTGTAGTCAAGGGCCAAGGTCAGCCGCGTTTGCCCCTCTATCGCCTTGACTCAGAGGAGGAATTACCCCGGATCATTCCCTTGATCTGCGATTTTCCTGTGCCCTTGGCAACCTTTCATGATGTACCCTCAATCTCGGCGATCGCCCCCTTTAATGCGATTCAATCTGCGGCCCCAATGACCTGGGTTCCCCTACCAGGTTGGCAAGTGATTTTGAAGGCGATGGATCCGCTGGGTTTTCTTTGTCCGGCGGAGAAGTTACCAGCGGATCTGCCCAATCAAGAGACTCACTTCGATGAATCCTTGGCGAGCAAGACGGTTTTAATTGTAATCGATCGCGGTCAAACTGCCTGGCAGGGCGATCGCTACTTTTTAGTCAATCAAGATGGGCTAGAACTGCAATGGTTTCCAGAACCACCAGATATTCCGTTACTTGGGCAATTGGTTTTAGTCCTCCGTCCGAAGAAAGTGTTGGATGAAACAGTGATTCTAGAGCCGTGGCTACTGGAGGAATAGAAATAGCCTTAACTTTATAAAATGATGCTAGGCAGTGATCTAAAAGCGGATTAACTCGGTTCTAAATTTTCTACACTAGCTTTGCTAACGTCACCGTTAGTCGGCAACCTCTTGCCACCGTCGTAAAATATCCTCCGCAAATGCTTCCTCCCATGTGGGGCACGTCTTCTGGGTGATTTCGTGGGCTAATTCTCCCATGGTGCGCCGGTAATGGGGATCCTTGAGCAGGGGGGCGATCGCCCGGGCCCAATCTTGCGGTTCGCGGCTAGAGACAGCAATCCCATCCTCGCCATTGGTTGCAATGAACTTTGCCCCAGTATCAAAACCCGAAATTACCACAGGTAATCCCGCCGCCCGCGCTTCCACCACAACGTTGGGGCCCGTTTCCGATTCGGAGGGAAAAACAAATAGATCACTACTTGCATAGATCATCCCTAGGCGATCCTGGGGAACATGGCCGATCAGGGTAACGGCATCTCCCAAACAATCTTCAACCTGACTCGATTGGGCTCCCTCACCCGCTACGAGGACGTGAAACCCATACCCCTGATCAAGTAAGCATCGGGCCGCTTGGGCCATGAGGAGGACATTTTTACTTTCATCGACCCGACCGACAAACAACAGTAGGGGAACCTGGGGGGGTAAACCATAGAGCTGGCGAAGGTGTTCGGGCTGGCGTTGATCGGGATGGAATCGATGGCGATCGATGCCCCGACGAAACCAACCTATACGTTCAGGGGGCATAAACGATGTCAGCCAATCATAATCCTGTCGCCGGGAAATTAAAATGCGATCGCTGGCTACCATAAAGCCCTTTAACTTTTGGGTGGCTTGATGCACAAATAGGCGATTGATTTGCAGCCAATCTAGCCAAAACCGTTGCCAAAATTTTCCCCAAGGGCTGTTGCCACTCATACGAATAATAATTTCTCGGGAATAGGTGCGGGTCAATAGGGGTAAATCGGTATGCAGGGAACTGACCAAGGGCCGCCTATGGCGACGGCAAAACTGACGCACGGTGTGGGCAAAACTAAAGGTATCGGTGAGATGGAAGACATGGTGTTGTTCTAGGTAGGAGCGTAAGCGGTGATGGTACGTGGCCACGTCCGTATTTCCCCCCCCCTGACGCAAAATTTCCAGGCGAGCCGTACTAAATTGGGGGGGCAGCAGACGATAGCGAACATTCTCGGCAATGGGAATTTCTGCCTCCTTTTCGCCAAGAAAGTAGAGGGTTAAATCCAGGCGATCGCCCAAATGGGTGGCAGCCTCAGCGTAGCGTTCCCAGCATTTCACATGGCCCCCCGCCTTGGGATGCCATTCCAAACAGATAAAAACTCCCACGGATAGGGGGCGTTGATCCTCAGGATTGGGAGCGATTACCAAGATGGCCCTCCTCTGGGCGTGGAATTAAGGGTCAAAATCTCTATTCACAGGAGCAATGAACGGCCCCACGGCATCGACGGACAGGGAGTTTTGTGGAAAAAGTTATAAAAAACTTAAAATCCCATGGGAATCCTGAGCCACAAAGGGGTAGGCTGGTTAAGGATATTTCCACCCCCCCCAAGGGGTAAACCTCTATTAACTTAATCGGGATCAGCGTTTGAAGCAATGCGTATCTTAGTGACTGGTGGAACCGGATTTATTGGCTCTCATTTGGTCGATCGCCTGATGGAGGCGGGCCATGAAGTCCTATGCTTGGACAATTACTACACGGGTAGCAAGAAAAACATTCTCCATTGGCTAGGTCATCCCAACTTTGAATTGATTCGCCATGATGTCACGGAGCCGATTCGGCTAGAAGTTGAGCAAATTTACCATTTAGCTTGCCCGGCATCCCCAGTGCATTATCAATTTAACCCGGTTAAAACCATTAAGACCAATGTGATGGGTACGCTGAATATGCTGGGCTTGGCAAAACGCACCAAAGCTCGGTTTTTTTTAGCGTCAACCTCCGAAGTTTACGGCGATCCCTTGGTTCATCCCCAAACGGAAGACTACTGGGGGAATGTGAATCCCATTGGAATTCGTTCCTGCTATGACGAAGGAAAGCGGGTGGCAGAAACCCTCACCTTTGACTACCACCGCCAAAATAACGTCAATGTTTGTGTCGCCCGCATCTTTAATACCTATGGGCCCCGGATGCAGGTGAATGATGGCCGGGTTGTGAGTAATTTTATTGTTCAGGCCCTCCAAGGCATTCCCCTCACGGTGTATGGAGATGGCTCCCAGACCCGCAGTTTTTGTTATGTCGCCGATTTAGTAGAGGGCTTTATCCAGCTGATGAATAGTGAGCACCAAGGCCCGATCAACCTGGGTAATCCAGATGAATACACGGTGCTAGAACTCGCAGAGAAAATTCAAGCCCTAATCAATCCTACGGCGGAGGTTCAGTACAAACCTTTACCCTCCGATGACCCACAGCGGCGGCGACCGGATATTACCCGTGCGCGTAATCTGCTGGAATGGCAGCCAAAAATTCCCCTCATGGATGGTTTGCAGCGAACTATTCCTGATTTCGCAGAGCGGCTAGGTGTGACCTACAACAAGGTGGTTCAAGTTTAAGTCAGTTAAAGTCAAGTCAAGGGCATGGGAGAAGACGTATGCGCGTTTGTGTCATTGGGACGGGATATGTGGGGCTAGTGACGGGGGCCTGCTTGGCTCACATTGGCCATGATGTCATCTGCATTGATAACAATATTGAAAAGGTGAAACTGCTCCAAAGTGGCCAGTCGCCCATCTATGAACCCGGATTGACGGATATTCTGCGCCAGGTCATTGATAGCGGCAATATTAAATTTACCAGCGACCTGGCCCAGGGCATTAACCATGGGGATATTTTATTTATTGCGGTGGGAACCCCAGCCCTAGCCACCGGAGAAACGGATACCCGCTATGTGGAGGCCGTTGCTAAAGGAATTGGTGCCCACTTAAATGAGGGCTATAAGGTCATTGTCAATAAATCCACGGTTCCCATTGGTTCGGGAGACTGGGTGCGGATGTTGGTCTTGGATGGGGTGGCCGAGCGGGATAATACCCTAGTTGAAGCCATTAAAAGTAATGCGACCTATCCTCCCTTAAATTTTGATGTGGTGAGTAATCCTGAGTTTCTGCGGGAAGGTTCAGCGGTTTATGACACGTTTAACCCCGATCGCATTGTTTTAGGGGGGAGTAGTGATAAGGCGATCGCCCTGATGAAAGAGCTTTACGCCCCTATCATTAATCGCACCGTGGCAGCAGATCAAACCCTACCCCCGGTGCCGGTATTGGTGACGGATCTAAGCTCGGCGGAGATGATCAAGTATGCAGCCAATGCTTTTTTGGCGACTAAAATTAGTTTTATTAATGAAGTTGCCAATATTTGCGATCGCGTCGGTGCCGATGTGGTGCAGGTTGCCAAGGGCATTGGTTTAGATTCCCGGATTGGCAATAAATTTTTGCAGGCGGGGCTAGGTTGGGGGGGATCCTGTTTTCCCAAGGATGTTTCCGCCCTCATTCACACCGCCAATGACTATGGTTACGAGGCAGAACTCCTCAACTCCGCCGTTCACGTCAACCATAAGCAACGCTACATTGTGATTGAAAAATTGCAGCGGGTTCTCAAAATTCTCAAGGGGAAAACCGTGGGACTCTTGGGATTGACCTTTAAGCCCAATACCGATGATCTGCGCGATGCCCCAGCCCTAAATCTGATTGAAGAATTGAATCGCCTTGGGGCAAAGGTGAAGGCCTACGATCCCTTAGTGTCCCAGTCAGGACTACGCTCCGGCCTGTCCAATGTGATTGTGGAAACCGATGTTTTCCAACTAGCGGATGGCTGTGATGCCTTAGTTTTAGTGACGGATTGGCAACAGTTTTTAGATCTGGACTATGGAAAAATTGCCACGTTAATGGAGCAGCCGATTATGATTGATGGCCGTAACTTCTTAGATCGCAAGGCGTTAGAAGAATTGGGATTCAATTATGTGGGGGTGGGCCACTAGGGCGCGTCAATTTCTGGAGATGGACACAACATCTAGGGATTCATAGCTCCCAGGGCGATCGCCAGCCAGAGAACGGTTCCTAGGCCAAAGCGATACCAGACAAAGACCCAGGTCGATCGCTGTTGTAGATACCGCAGCAGCCAGGCAATGGCCAAATAGGAAAAAACACAGGTGGAGGCGATCGCCAGGAGTAAGGGAAAAATCAAATCCCCTTGATCAATCACATCCTTCGCCTGCACTAACGTGGCGATCGTCAGGGTGGGAATTCCTAAAAGGAATGAAAAACGGGCTGCCGTTTGCCGTTGCAGTCCCAAAAATAGCGCTGTTGTCAGAGTTGACCCCGAACGAGAAGAACCAGGCAACAGGGCGATCGTTTGTCCTAATCCCACCAAAATGCCATCCTGAATCGTGAGTTGGTCAAAATTACGCTTTCGTGAGCCAATCTTTTCCGCAAGGGCCAACAGAGCTGCCATCACCAGAGACATAGTGGCAATTAGTCCGGCACTATCAAGTTCCACCCCAGATTCCTTCAGGGCATACCCCACCGCCAATGCAGGAATCGTTCCCACAAAAATGCCCACAAAAATCTTCCACTCTTCCCGTTGCCAATCCCTGGAACGCCATGCCTGCCACGCCCCCACCGAAATATGACGAATATCCGACCAAAAATAACTAAAGACAGCAATGACACTACCAAACTGAATGGCATCTAGGGCCGTTTTATCCCAAACATCTTTCCAGCCAAAAATGTCCGTAAAAATAATGAGGTGGGCAGTGCTGCTGATGGGAAGAAATTCCGTAATTCCCTGCACCAAGCCTAAAACAATCGCTTGAAACCACTCAAATGGAGTCCCCATATCTGCTTCCTTGACACACATCTCCCCATATTCCCATGGTTGGGGGGTGATATTGAGGTAAAGAGTGGGCTATGATAAAAAATGCGCTTTATTGTTGCGGGCATAGTTTAATGGTAAAACCCTAGCCTTCCAAGCTAATGTTGTCGGTTCGATTCCGTCTGCCCGCTTCCACTTTTTCGAGACAAGGTCATGTCTTGACCTGACAGGTAAACTCTGTGGATGTCGCACAGGCCAAATAGAGTCAGTTAACGTAAAGCTTCAGGGTGTAAAGCCGGCCAGTCGCCGGTACCTTCCTCTGGAGCAAGTTGCTCAATGGTTGTGTTGGCAATGCCAAAGGGAATGTGAACCATGGGTATATCACCTGCCTCCGATTCAAGATGACTTCTTTGGTCATCAAAGAACATATGCGGTTTGAACCGAGTAAGAATTCGATCCTTTTTCATTCCGCCCAAGAAGAACGTTGCGTTTGCGCTTACCCCCCAGTGTTCTAGGGTTGTTATCACTCTTTCGTGTGTGGGCGCACTTCGGGCCGTAATAATTGCTGTCCGAATAATTCGTTTGTAATCTCTGTCCTTCTCTTCCTCATCGTCTTCAAGCTTTTGCATCAATGAAAGCTTCTGAAAAAGGCTTGCAAGAGGCCCGGGATTGTGAGGAATGTGGGCATTGGCAACTTCATAAGTGTTAAACCCAGGTAAGTCGCCTCCTTTATAAACAGCTTCAGACTCATCATCAGCAATAACGCCATCGAAGTCGAAGGCTATCCGAAGTTCTTCTTCTGATTCGTCATCATTAACCTTGCTGGGGAGAACAATGCCAGCAGGGTAGTTGCTGCTTATGGCCTTCTTTACATCCTCCTCGTTGGCTGATAAAAATAGGGACGCATTGAATGCTGGAATGTATTCATATGGAGACTCTCCCTCCATAAAAGCTGCGCGTGTAATGTCTAGGGCATAGTGTGTGATTGAATGAAAAACTCTCCTCCCTGTGACGGCTGAATTTCTAGATAAAAGAACCACTTCTACAGGGGACTGCTTCGGGAAGCGTTTATTAATGTTTAAGAAACGTCGAACAAAGGGGAAGGCAACTCCTTTGTCAAGGATTTTATTTAAGTTGGCTTCCTGAAATTCCTTATACGCCTTCGGCCCCTTCTCAATGAAAACG
The DNA here is from genome assembly GCF_029582805.1 of Candidatus Synechococcus calcipolaris G9. NCBI lineage: Bacteria > Bacillati > Cyanobacteriota > Cyanophyceae > Synechococcales > Synechococcaceae > Synechococcus > Candidatus Synechococcus calcipolaris. The sequence goes on from NZ_JAKKUT010000007.1 coordinate 24,956, forward strand.
GCATGGGATTCAGAAAGATCAAAAAGCGCACTTGAAGAGACAGCGACAACAAGTTTTTTTTCAATAGGATATGGCATCTGTCACCTTGGAGTACCTCGATGAATTCGCAAATGCAGTCTCAATACAGCAAATTCTCTACTAAGTTGATACACTTTATTTTACTCAACCCCTATCACCACTGGAAAAATTATTTTACTCACTGCTGCTACCGTGCCAGTCAGTCATGAAAACCGCTGTATGAAGCCATGCTAGAGAAGATATAGCTATCGTTACCTAGGTTAGGACGGGGTGCAGGGGTGGAACCCCTGGCTGGAGGCGAGAGCCAACACACCCCCTTATCAGAAATGTTCTAAGAGAAGAAGCGACAGCTATAGAACCAGAAGAATGGAATCTTGTTACAAAGCTTTACATCAATGAGTTTGGAGTCTCCCTTCCGTTCAATAGGTGAAATTGAGGGTTTCCCTCTTTTCATGAAAGTGTAATGATCTCCTAACGTTACTTCCATAGCAGTTCAGAAAAACTTGCTTAAACCAAGCTCACGTTAATTACACCAAGTCCCAACTCCCAAAATGAAGGAACGCCTGCCCACACTCCATTGACTCAAACAGGAAAATAACCCCACCAGTACGATGAACATGATGGACAGCAATGCAATATACCCCAAAACTGGCTATCCAAGTATCAGGTTGATGAGTATAGAGGCGATGGCAGACGTGTGATCAGTCGGGAGTTTATCTCAACCTTTCTTCTTTTTAGAACGCGAGGTTGTAGAGCGAGGCTTTTTCGCTGTCGTGGCCTTCGGTGGAGCCGGATCCGGTTCAGGGGGTGCAGCTTCCACAGGGGGCGTTGAGGCTGTTTGGGTTTGGGCTGCAACCTCCGCCGCTAGGTTAGACTCCTGCTTTTCAATCCCCTCACCAAGAATAAAGCGATTAAAGCGACGAATGCGGATATTCTCGCCTAATTCAGCGATGTGCTCTTTTACCAGTTCCTCAACGGTTTTTGCCTGATCCCGAATGAAGGGCTGATTCAGGAGAGACATTTCCTGCAAGGTTTTCTTCAACTTACCTTCAACAATTTTTTCCTTCACCTCCTGGGGTTTCCCCTGAAGGGCATCGGAGCCGAGGGCAATTTGTCGCTCTTTTTCAATCAGATCAGCGGGAATGTCTTCAACGGAAACGTACTCGACATTTTGGCAGGCCGCAATTTGCTTGGCAATATCCTGCACCAAGGCCTTGAACTTTTCATTTCGGGCCACAAAGTCAGTTTCGCAGTTGACTTCAACCAGCACGCCAATACGACCACCGGTGTGGATATAACTATCCACCAGTCCTTCGGCGGTTTGGCGGCCTGCCTTTTTACCTGCGGATGCAAGACCTTTTTGGCGCAACCAACCCACCGCCTGCTCCACATCTCCCTCAGATTCGGTGAGGGCTTTTTTGCAGTCCATCATGCCGGCCCCGGTCTTATCGCGCAATTCCTTGACCAACTTGGCGGAAATTTCAGCCATGGTTATCTTCCCCTTGCTTTAGGCATCAGTTTCAGTCTTTGTGTCTTGAGCATCCGCATCCGGATCATCACTACTGCCCTCTGAAGGCGTAGCATCATCCAAGTCGGGGAAATCATCATTTTCATCTGATTCATCAGAAAATGCCCCATCCTCATCGGACATCTCGCCCTCTGCGTCATCTACTTGACCATGGCGGCCTTCATAGATGGCATCGGCAAGTTTCCCCACAATCAGCTTAATCGAACGGATGGCATCATCGTTAGCAGGAATGGGAATATCCACCTGATTAGGATCGCAGTTGGTATCTAGCAACGCCACAATGGGAATACCTAGCTTTTGACATTCCTGGACGGCATTGTACTCACGCTTGACATCCACAATTAGGGCAATATCAGGCAACCGCCGCATTTGCTTGATGCCACCTAGGTATTTTTGCAGACGGGATAATTCACGGCGGAGTACGGACGCTTCTTGTTTAGGCCGGAGGTGAATCAGGCCATTCTCTTCCATATATTCCAGTTCCTTGAGCCGCTCAACCCGCATTTTAATCGTATTCCAGTTGGTCAGCATTCCCCCCAACCAGCGTTGGTTGACGAAATAACTGCCACACCGGCTGGCTTCTTGGTGGACAATTCCGGCGGCTTGACGCTTTGTGCCAATAAATAAAAACCGTTTCCCAGATTCAGAGGATTCGCGCACATAATGATAGGCCTCATCAACCAACTGGGCCGTTTGCACCAGATCAATAATGTGAACGCCATTGCGAACGGTGAAAATGTACTGAGACATACGGGGATTCCACCGCCGAGCTTGGTGCCCGAAGTGAACCCCTGCCTCGAGCATCTGAGCGAGACTGAGTACCGACATTGAGTTTTCTCCTGTGGGTTTAACCTCCATCCAAGTAAGCCTTGATTGAGTGGAAATGTTCTTCCCGCTCACCAAGACACCCCAAGACCTTGGATGTGTGATTTTTTGTGCTTTACGATTCTAGCAAGGTTTGCTATTGCTACGCTACAAACCCAAAAAAATCAGGAGAAAAATATAGAGGACAATTAAGCGAAATAAAATATTAATCGAAATAAAATAGGGTGACAACTTTGTGCTGTTCTTCAGCCACTTGACAGGTTTGTAAAAGGGTGTGGCTATCATGGAAGGCAAAGCAAATAAGTTGCTGACAGCGGGAAATAATCTCTTGATTGCAGAGGGTACTGGCTTCGGCGAGGGGTAATTGATCGTTTTCCGGCTTTTCCACCAGATGCATAACCTTGTCGAGTTGTTGTCGTGATTCGCGGGGTTGCCGCTCCATGCTTTGGGGTAAGACTACGGTCAACAGGTTGGGGTCGGCTCGCATGGCACCACGAATGGCCGCCGCATTGGTTCCCATGGAGCCGGAGGTCATCAGGCGATTGCCAGCAAGGACGAGGGCGTAGCTCATCATCTCAATCAGATGTTGGTGGGTAATAGGCACATGACGAGAGCCTAGTAGAGCAATACGCTTTGGCCCAATATTTTGAATTGTGGCTAGCTCTTGCAGAAACTCATCTACCCGAGGGGAATCAATGGCAGAAAGATCAGTCGCCTGACTCAAGGCTGTCACTCATTGGCTATAGAACGGAGCTATTGTAACATTTCAGCGGTTGCAGAATATCATGATCACGGCTAAAGACAGGAAAAGTGCTACACTGGAGTTTAATGAGAATTATTCCTAGCTGCTTCTATGAACGTCTCCTATACGCCTAGCCTATGTCGGTTTGCCTTGGATGGGATGGTTACGGACATTGATCTTAAACCCGGTGAGCATCCTAGGGCAGTATGCCTTAAGGTGGACGGGGGAGAAACCTATTACATCAAGCTACACAAGCGAGTCTGGCGGGAATTAGTTATCTGGCCCAGTGTGGGCGATCGCCTGCGGGTAATGGGAGAGCGGGTCTATAAACCGAAAAAACAGGACTATCGTTACAAGGCAGACTATGTAGAAATTTTAGCAAAAGCTGCGGAGCAACCTCTGGATCAAAGCCCCTCGGTTACCCAGGACAAGAAACCTCAGGATAAGGGGTGCAAGGACAAAATACTCGTGTGTCAAAAGTCTTCCTGTTGTCGGCGGGGGGGCAAGGAGCTATGGCAAGCCCTTGAACAGAATCTTGTTGCAGCTAATCTCCATGATCAGGTCAGTCTTAAGGCAACGGGATGTATGGGACAGTGCAAGCGTGGCCCAGTGATGGTTGTAGCTAAAAAACGTTACACCCAGGTCAAGCCCAATCAGGTCAAGCCCTTGCTGGATACCCTAAATAGCAAAAAATAATAAGTTAGTTAGTAGGCTAATCGAGTTCATTAATTTCGCCGAGTTCCTCTAGGGGAATGGGTTGCCCTTGGTAGAGGCAGCGAATATTTTCGCCTTCAATGCAGAGTTCTCCCACGGTGGTTTGGATCCGCAGGACTCCAGTTTTGTAGGTAATGACCTCCCCTAGGAGCAGCCAATCCGGTTCTACTTGAGTAGGCTCAACTTCTGACTCGTCATTTTCGGTATCAGTGGCAAGGAAGGCAGAGGGTAGCTCGTCAATTTTTTGAATCCAGACAATGTTGACATCGGTGGGGAGAATGACATCGGCTTCAGGCGATCGCTTGATGAGAATATCGCCCTGGGGTTGGGCCACAAAACTAATCTCTTGGACGGGGTACCATTGATTATTCTCTAAAATTTGTAGATCGGGAATGATGTCATCGGGTTGATCCTTGAGGGTCATCCACCAGGTTTTCCAGAGTTGGCGACTGGTTCCGTAGGTGGCCTGATAGTTGGGGTCAACGGCTACATAATGATAGACATCATCGGCTTGGGAGCTATGGGGCTGGGTGGGGTGGGGATAGAAGTGATGCTGGATCAGGGCTTCGGCAACGGCATCCCTAAAGGGGGTATCAGCATATAATCTGACACGCTGGGCATCTCCATCTTTTTCAAGGAGAGCAATGACTTGGCCAGAAATGGTACTGAGTTGCCAGCGATCGCCCCCCAGGGTTTGTAATTGCAGATCGCCATTATGAAAGGCGGCAGAGGGAAATTCCTTTGGGTCTAAGAAAGCATCAATCAGTGACTCGTTGTCCCAATCGGGTTGGGTGATGGAGGTGGGATGACCCTCAGCATCCAAGTCTAAGACATGATTCTCAGAAAATTCCGTTTCAATGGTATAGGCAGGATCAAGTACCTCCTGGCCATTGGGCAAAATCGCCCCAATGAGTTGGGCTTCCTCTAAATCCGTTTGGCGGGCATCGGCACCATACAAATCCGTGGAGGATAGATCCGCCCCCACCAAATTAATACCCTGTAATTTACTATCCCGGAGTACGGCTCCAGTGAGAATGGCACCGCTGAGGACGGCTTTTTGGAGATTGGCCCGGGAAAGATAGGCACCGACGAGAATAGCTCCACTGAGGATAGCTTCTTCCAGGTTGGCATCCACGAGATTGGCACCACTGAGATCCGCGCCAATGAGCTTTGCACCCCGCAGATTTGCCCGACTGAGATTGGCTTTAATTAAGTCTGCACCACTCCAATTGATATTCTCGAGGTTGGCTCCGACCAGGTCGATATGGCTAAACTGCACGAGGGGAAACTGACTACCTTTCAGATCAACGCCACGAAAACTACGGATACCACGGGCAAACTGAGCAACAACCTGATCTAGGGTTAGGGGTTTACTCATGACACGGATTCTCCAAAGTGGAACAGTGGGCTGTCAACGGGACGATGCTTTGTGATTCTAGCGTTTTGCTAGTTTCGGATTTTATGATTACCTTTATTCTCTCGCGTTTATCAGAGAACTTCTAGGGGGGCGATCGATGTTGACGGGATTTGTGGCGGGACTGACCTTGATTTCGATTTCCGAATTGGGGGATAAGTCTTTTTTTATTGCCATGATTCTGGCGAGTCGCCATGGTAAACGCTGGGTGTTTTTGGGGGCCTTGCTTGCCCTGACATTCATGACTGTTTTGGCAGTGTTAGCGGGCCAAGTTTTTGGCCTTTTGCCGCCACTGTATACCCACTATGGGGCGATCGCCCTGTTTACCTTTTTTGGTCTCCGGCTGCTATACCGAGGTTGGATGATGAAGAACACCCTTCTTAGTGACGATTCTGAGGAAATTGTGGAAGCGGAAGCAGCGGTGGAAAAAGCAGAAGTACAGGGACAGCAGTGGCGAGATCACCCTATTTTCGGAATTATTTTCGAGGCCTTTGGTTTAACCTTTGTCGCAGAATGGGGCGATCGCACCCAATTTGCCACAATTACTATGGCCGCCACCTACAATCCCTGGGGCGTTGCCGCTGGCGCGATTCTAGGCCATGCTTTATGTCTATTGATTGCGGTTTGGGGTGGTCATCTCATGGCCAGACAACTGTCTGAGCGCACATTGACCCTTTTAGGGGGAGGATTATTCCTATTCTTTGGTGTGTTGACGGCGGGGATATAATAAAAAATATATCGCCAACTAAATAATTTCCCTTGAATGTCCATGTTCCCCCTTGCCGATCGCCTCGCTAACTTAGAAGGAAATGTCTTTGCGGGGATGGATCGGGTCAAGGCCGTGGCCCGTCAGTCTGGACAGGACATTATTGATCTATCCTTGGGGTCGGCGGATATAGCCGTTGCCGATGAGATTTTGGCAGAGATCCAGTTGGCCCTATGGGATCCCCAAAGCCATGGCTACCAACTCTTTCAGAGTACCCGTCCCTTTCGGGAGGCGGCGGCCCAGTGGTATCAGCGGCGATTTGGCCTAGAAATGGATCCGGAAACCGAAGTGCTGGCCTTGATTGGTTCCCAGGAAGGAACGGCCCATTTTCCCCTAGCCCTTTTGAATCCGGGGGATTATGCCCTAGTCCTGGATCCGGGATACCCATCCCATGCCGGCGGGGTGCATTTAGCCGGGGGCCGCATCTATCCGATGCCCTTGCGGCCAGAAAATGACTTTTTACCCATGTTGAGCGATGTTCCCGCAACCATCCTTGCCCAGGCAAAACTCCTCATCCTCAGCTATCCCCATAATCCCACCACAGCGATCGCCCCCCTCAGTTTTTTCCAAGAGGCGGTTCAATTTTGCCAGCGTCATGGTCTTGTCCTCGTCCATGATTTTCCCTACGTGGATTTGGTCTTTGACGCGCCCCCTGCACCTTCTATTTTTCAAGCCGATCGCGATCGCTCCTGTAGTATTGAATTTTTTAGCCTATCCAAGTCCTACAACATGGGGGGATTTCGGCTGGGGTTTGCCATCGGCCGGGCCCAGTTGATCCAAGCCTTAGCTCAGATTAAGTCCGTCATTGATTTTAATCAGTACGCTGGCATTTTACGGGGGGGCATTATCGCCCTCAACAGCCCTCATCATCAAATTCAAGCTACCATAGACACCTTTCGCGATCGCCGCGATCGCTTTATTGAAGTTCTTCAGGATCAGGGCTGGCCCGTGACAACGCCGCCAGCAACCATGTATATTTGGGCCCCCTTGCCTGACCCCTGGCACCATAATTCCCTGGGCTTTTGCCAAGAATTACTCCTCCATACGGGGGTGGCCGCCTCCCCCGGTTCTGGCTTTGGCCCCACTGGGGAGGGATTTGTCCGCTTTGCCCTTGTGCGCGATCGCCAGACCCTAACTCTGGCCGCAGAGCGTATCATGGATTTTCTTAAGAATTAAGAGTCTGAAGAATTAAAAGTCTTAAAAATTAAAGGTTCAGACTCGAGTATGAAGAGTTGGGAATAAAGTAACGGAAAAATATTCGGAATATCCGTATTTATACGCTAGTTTTCCGCCTATACCCTCTGCCAAGATTAAAGTATTAAGAAAAATTTCTTGATCGGTGCTTTGTGCTTTCTTGATTGGTGCTTTATGATGCCGTCCGGTTCCCTTTTATTTTCCCCTGGGCAAACAAATCCTTCCACCTTAGAGAAGGCTTTCTCCCACCTGTCACCCACAGAACAAATTCGTTTACTGGTATCCCATCCCTACTTTACGGGCCGCTGTCCCCATTGCCGTCGTCCCATCCCCCTCTCCCAGGCCCAGATGGGTCAATGCACCTGTTCCCACTGTGGTTGGCAGGATCGGCAGATTTAACGCCGAAAAATTGCGGTAAAATGTCACTTTGGTTTCACTACATTTACCGACGTTTTTATGGCATACACCTATCGCATTACGGTTTTAGCTGGAGATGGTATCGGCCCGGAAATTATGGCCGTGGCCGTGGATGTACTCCAAGCGATCGCCCCCCGCTTTAACTTAACCTTTGAGTTTACGCCGGCCCTGATGGGAGGCTGTGCCATTGATGCCGTTGGGGTTCCCCTGCCGGAAGAAACCCTAGAGACCTGCAAAAATAGTGATGCCGTCCTCCTTGCGGCCATTGGCGGCACAAAATGGGATACCTTGCCCCGCCACCTGCGGCCGGAAACGGGATTATTGGCCCTGCGATCGGGCTTGGGTCTCTTTGCAAACTTGCGTCCGGCGCGGATCCTACCCCAGTTAATTGGGGCCTCTTCCTTAAAGCCGGAGGTGATTGACGGGGTAGATTTGATGGTGGTACGGGAACTCACCGGCGGTATCTATTTTGGCCAGCCCAAGGGAGTATTTGCCTCGGAAACGGGGGAGAAGCGGGGGGTGAATACTATGGCCTATAGCGAATCGGAAATCGATCGCATTGGTCGGGTCGCCTTTGAAACTGCCCGTAAGCGCAATAAAAAACTATGCTCCGTCGATAAGGCCAATGTTCTCGAAGTCTCCCAACTCTGGCGCGATCGCCTCACGGCCCTGAGTGCGGACTACCCGGACGTGGAACTGAGCCATCTATACGTGGATAATGCCGCCATGCAATTGGTACGTTGGCCCAAGCAGTTTGACACCATTGTGACGGGGAACCTATTTGGGGATATTTTGTCCGATGCGGCCGCCATGCTCACCGGCAGTATTGGTATGTTACCTTCCGCCAGTTTGGGGGCTACGGGGCCCGGGGTCTTTGAACCCGTCCATGGTTCCGCCCCGGACATTGCTGGGCAAAATAAGGCCAATCCCTTGGCGATGGTTTTAAGTGGGGCGATGATGTTGCGCTATGGCTTAAATCAACCAGCGGCGGCAGATGCCATTGAAACAGCGGTGCTGAGTATTTTAGATCAGGGGTATCGCACGGCGGATTTGGCTGCTCCAGACACGACCATCCTGGGGTGCCAAGAAATGGGAGAAGCGTTACTTAAATTACTTTGCCAATGAAATTGATTCCTCCCTGGCAAGACAAGTGGGTGATTCACCATAGTTTGCGGCTTTGCCAGAGTTTTTATCACTGGACGGGGCGATCGCTGCTGCCGGATCATTACCCCACGGATCAAGCCCTAGGGGAGGCTCTTTTTACCTTGCCCCAACCGGTGTTATCCCACGGCATAGAGCCAGATCCTATTCTCAACTACGGCAATCAGGCGGCCCTAAACCTGTGGCAACTGGATTGGCCAACCCTGCGGCAGATGCCCTCCCGTTTGACGGCGGAACCCCTATTGCAGGCCGAACGTCAGCAACGTTTAGCCGCAGCGGCCGCCCAAGGCTACACCGAGAATTATTCGGGAGTACGCATCTCCACCACGGGGCAACGCTTTCAAATTGAGAATGCTTGTATTTGGGTGGTATTGGATGAACAGGGGCAACGAATTGGCCAGGCAGCCACGTTTAAGGACTGGAGATTTTTGTCATAATTGTCATAGTCACATTGTCATAGCTATATCGCCATAGTCAAACTGTCAAAATTGCCATAATGCCGATCACTCCCCTCCTCTCGTTCTGATGCCATGATCTTTGCTCCTGTACAGCCCGGTTCGGAAACCTGCTCTGAAATTGTTTTGCGGGCCGAGAACTTGAGGGTTTACTACGGCGATCGCCTAGTGGTACGGGATGTAACGATTGGGATTCCTAAAAACGATATTGTTGCCTTCATTGGCCCCTCCGGGTGTGGTAAAACCAGTATTTTACGCAGCTTTAACCGCCTGAATGAACTGATTCCGGGAGCCAGGGTCGGGGGCAATCTCAGCTATCGGGGTCAGGATCTCAATGATCCCCATTGGGATGTGATAGATATTCGCTGTCGCATTGGCATGGTCTTTCAAAAACCCAATCCTTTTCCAATGTCGGTCTACGAGAATGTTGCCTTTGGTGCGCGAATCAATGGCTATGCTGGGGATATGGATGAGTTGGTGGAACATTCACTCCAGCAGGTTGTTCTTTGGGATGAGGTGAAGGATAAACTCAATGAAAATGGCCTCAATCTCTCCGGTGGCCAACAACAACGGCTCTGTATTGCCCGGGCGATCGCCATTCAGCCCGATGTGATTTTAATGGATGAACCCTGTTCCTTTTTAGACCCCATTGCCACCCTGAAGGTAGAAGAACTCTTCCATCGCCTCAAACAAACCTATACCCTAGTCATTGCCACCCATAACATGCAGCAGGCGGCCCGGGTATCAAATTTGACGGCTTTTTTCAATGTGGAACTAACCCCTGAAGGGCAGAAAGTGGGCTATTTAGTGGAATACGATCGCACCTCAAAGATTTTCCAGGCCCCGACCCACCCCATCACCCATGATTATGTCAGCGGCCGCTTTGGTTGAGTTTGGTTAAGCCTTGATCGGATAAAATCGCCATTGCTGATCCTCTGCGGCAATTTCTAAAACATAGGTGTGGTACTGCAGTAAGCTCTCGCGGTGGCCCACACTGATGAAGTTCCGGGTGGTGGCCTGAATATGCTCATAGACCCGCCTTTCATTGCCTAAGTCTAGGGCACTGGTGGCTTCATCCAAAATGGCATAGGGGCTGTGATTCAGCAAGAGTCGGGCAATGCCTAATCGCTGTTGTTCCCCCAGGGATAAAATATCGGCCCAGTCTAGGGTGACATCAAAGCCGCCGACCCGATCGGGCAAACTACCTAAATTCACCTCCCGCAGGGCAGCCAACATTTTTTCTTCAGTGGTATTCACATCTCCGTGGGGATAGAGTAGCTGGGTGCGCAGGGAACCGAGAACCATGTAGGGCCGTTGGGGCAAAAAGAGCACATCCTCTGCCCGGGGCCGGATAATTTCGCCGCGACCAGCCTGCCAAAGACCGGCGATCGCCCGGAGGAGGGAGCTTTTGCCCACACCACTGGGGCCCATAATCACTAACCCTTCCCCCGGCTCTAGGGCAAAGGAAATATCCTGGACTAAACGCCGCTCATAATTAGGGGTTTCCACGGTGACATTTTGAAGGGCAAACCGAGGAGCTTCCGTTAAGGTAATCGTCGTTTGCGCCTCAGTGAGGGTGGGCTGATGATTCAAAACCTCCGTAAAGCCCGCCAGACGCTCAACTCCGGCAATAAAACCACTTAAATTACTAAACTGATTCACAATTAAGGATAGGGCACCCAACACCTGGCTAAAGGCGAAACTGGCCTGACTAATGGCCCCAAAATCAATGTCTCCGGCAAAATAGCGGGGTGCCACCAAGGCCGCGGGCACAATAATCACAAAATAATTATAGCCCGTGGTAAAAAACTCCAGGTTTCGTTGCCAGCCAATGAGTAGGTTATAGTTCTTCAAAACCTCCATAAACCGCTGCCGGACTTGGAGGGATTCTTGCATTTCCCCGCGATAAAAGGCAATGGACTCGGCATTATCGCGCACATGGACGAGGCCATAGCGAAAATCGGCTTCGCGGCGGAGTTGATTAAAGTTCAGGCGAATTAAACGCTGTCCCAAAAACACCGTAACTACGGTGCCCACCAGCGCATAGCCAATCAGGGTGAGGGTAAGGGTGCGGGAGATCGTCCAGAGAATGCCGGTAAAGGCAATGAGATCAATGAGGGAACCTAAAATAATGAGTAGAAATTGCAGAGATGTTTGGGTAAAGGAGCGAATATCCTCAGAAATCCGTTGATCCGGGTTATCAATATCAACTTGATTTTCAATTTTGTAGTAGGCCCGATCATTAAAATAGCGATCTAGAAAATATCGGGTCAACCAATCTCGCCAGCGTAGCCCCAGGTATTCCCGCACATAACGGTAAATCACCACAATGGGTGTACCGACCACAAACACCCCCGCATAGACAAACAGGTACCGCCAATAGGTGGCTTCCTGCCGCTCCGCTAGGGCTGTTTGAAAAAAGCGGCCGACAAAACTAATGATCACATTTAAGCCACTCACCGACAGGGACAGCATCAGTAGTAAGCCCAACAATGTCCAGGCTTGCCAGCGGGGGAGCATTTGCGGTCTCAGTAAAAAGAAAATAGCTGCCGGAATCACCAATGTGCCCGCCATGACCGTCCCCAAAACCGGCGATCTCAGGATTCCCTGAGTGGTTGCCACCAGTCCCTCCACAATCGGGCCCATCACGTCTGGGAATAGGGCTTTGAGTCCCCAACTCACACCCGCAGTCAGAAAAAATAGCACCCCAAACATGAAGACAATGACCAAGAGCAGCAGAACCAAAAAGAGAACCGTACTGCCGCGGCGATCGCGGGGGAAAAAGTAGGGCTGGGCGATCTCCAGGAACTGTTGCCAGACACGGGCGTTAAACTTATGGGTAGGCTGAGCCATGGACACAGAAACCGTAAATGTGCACAGGCTTATATTGTCTATCGCAGCTTACCCCTTCGGCAATGAAAAATTTATTTATGTCTAATTCCTAACTTTCACCATGGAATCGACCAATACTGCCCCCTTAATCGAACTCTTTTCTGCCATTCAGGGGGAAGGGGCGAATGTGGGAACTCGGCAATTGTTCATCCGTTTTGCTGGCTGTGATCTCCGTTGTCGCTACTGTGATAGTGCCCACACCTGGCATCCTCCCCGTCAATGCCAAATTGAACTCACCCCAGGAGAGCGGGATTTTATTTCTGTGCCGAATCCCGTCACCCTTGAGCAACTACTGACCTGGTGCGATCGCCAAAATCATCCTGGCTTGCACGATAGTATTAGCCTCACGGGGGGGGAACCCCTATTACAGGCAAAATTTCTTAGCCAACTCCTACCCCGCCTTAAGCAACGCACCAGCTTACCCCTCTATCTGGAAACGGGGGGGCACCATCCCGATGCCTTGCCCCCCCTATTGCCCTACCTAGACAGTATTGGCATGGATATCAAACTACCCAGTGTGAGCGGTGAATGTCATTGGTCAGCCCATCGCACCTTTTTAGAACTGTGCCACCAGGCCAAAGTGGATGTCTTTTGCAAAGTCATTATTTCCCATGCCACCAGCGACCGGGATCGAGAACAGCTACGGTCACTGATTGCCGCTATCGATCCCCATATCCCCATCTTTCTCCAACCTGTAACACCCATTGGTACGGGTCGCCATACCCTTCCCCCGGATCCAGGGCAGGTTTTACTGTGGCAGGCTGCATTGAAGGAACACCTCAGGATCGTTCGCGTCATTCCCCAAACCCATAAATTTATTCAGCAACGCTAGGGGAACCATAGGGGCAAATACAGAACGACCCAGTTGGCCGGAATTCCCTTAACCATGTTAGAGTTTGGCAGAATAGGTGTGTTGTTGGGAGTGAACGATGCGATCGCTAAGGGGACAGGTCACTGCCTCCACTATTGGAGATGCAAGCCATGGGTCGAGTAGTTGGCACTTCCACGCTTGAGTGGTGCAACCATGACCAAACAGTCCATCCTTACCTGGAAACATATTTCTCTTTGCTGGCTAGCGATTACCGTTATGGGAATTGGAATTTGGCCCCTGCGTGTTCTTTGGGCAGCCCCGTTAGCATTTAGGGAGTTACCTAAAGAACGGCGGACGTCTATCCCAGATATTCAACCCACACCCGAAGCCGACCTCCAATGGGATGCAGCCGACCATACCAAGCCCGAGCCCATAAAACCCCTGGATGGCCGTGCCCTTCTGGATATCGTGCGCCTCAGTTTGCAGGTCGCCAATGATTTCGTTGATCCTGCCATCCATCCAGAACAAGTCAACCCGGCCCTAGACAAACCGAGTATCACAAGTATCAATGATCTAGAGCTACCCGAAACCGAACCCCTACAGTCCGCCGGGAATCTTGCCCAAGCTGACGCACCACCCAATCCCTCTTCCCCTGCCACCACTGCCGTAGACCTGATTCCCCTTAACCCCGACCCGGATCTTCTCAGTTTGCCCACCCAGGGGGAGGACTTCAGAACGGATCTCAATCAGCCTATTACCCTGGTTGAAGCCCTACAACTGGCGGTACGAAATAACCTGACCCTGAGAATTAGTGAACTGCAACTGGAGCAACAGCAGGCCCAACTCCGCCAAGCCTTGGGTCGTCTCTATCCAACCCTGTCTCTGCAAACCAGTTTGGGGCAAAATACCAGCCCGGCAGGTCAGCCCGTTTATTTACCCCTCAATCTTCAACAGCAGCAACAACTCCAACTGCAACAGCGACAACAGTCCCAACAACAACTCCTCGGCCAGGAGCAGGAAGCCAGCCGAATTTTGACCACCCAGATCAATCGCCTTCAGCAACGCTTCCAGGGGCCCCAACTGACCAGTTTTAATGATCAACAAAACCTAGAACTACAGCAGCAAATTCAACAACTCCAAACCAGTGCCACGGTGGCCGCTACGCCACCAATCTTCCAGCCCATTACCCTGGATCCGGTTTCCAACTTGAATTTGACTAACTTTTTTACCAATGTCTTTGGGGCCACCAGTGGGGCAACCTTTAATAGTGCCCTATCCCTGAACTACGCCATTTTTACATCGGGTAATCGCTCCGCCACCATTCGGGCAGCCCGGGATCAGGTTCGGTTCAGTGAACTGGAGGTGCAACGGCAACTGGATCAGCTTATTCTGGATGTGAGTAATGCCTACTACCTGGCCCAACAGGCAGAGGTTCAGGTGCAAATTGCGGAGGCGGCGGTGGCCAATGCGTCAGTCAGTCTCCGGGATGCGGTGGCCTTTGAGCGGGCCGGGTTGGGAACCCTCTTTGATGTCCTCCAGGCGGAGGTGAATCTGGCCAATGCCCAGCAAAATCTGAATCAGGCCGAAAATCTGCAATTGACGAGTCGGCGACAGTTAGCCCAAATCCTCAATATTTCAGAAACGGCGGATGTGAGTTTGGCGGATCAGGTGGGAGAGGACGGCACCTGGGAACTGTCTTTGGATGACACGATTATTCTTGCCTTTGGGAATCGGGTGGAGTTGGAGCAACGACTTCTGCAACGGAATATTGCCCTCCAAAATCGCCGGGCTGCCCTAGCGACAATTTTGCCGCAGTTGAGTTTCTTTGCCAATGCCAATGTTCTAGATAAGGTGGCGGATAGCTTAAACCCAAGGGTGGGCTATGCCTTTGGCATACAAGTACAGGTTGCTCTGTTTGATGGGGGCAATGCCCGGGCTAGTGCAGCCCGCCAGGAAGCAGCGGCGGCGATCGCCGAGGAGCAATTTGCCAATACCAAGGACGAGATTCGCCTAGCGGTCGAGGATGCCTACATTAATCTGCGATCGAACCAGACGAATATTTCAACGGCGCGGACGGCTGTGACCCAGGCAACGGAAGGGCTTCGTTTGGCGCGACTGCGATTTCAGGCGGGGGTGGGTACCCAACAGGATGTGACCAATGCGGAGGTGGATTTAACCCAGGCCCAGGGCAATTTACTGGCGGCAATCCTAAACTATAACCGGGCTTTAGCGGCTCTGAAGCGATCGGTGGGTTATGTGGATGACCTCCATCGTCGCATTCCCAGTACGTTCCCCCGGAGCAATCCCTAATCTTCATCGCTTTGGCATGGGTGTATGTCCTCTAAAAAATTAGTTCTTTCTTTTTTAACCCTGTTAGTGGGGTTCCTCATTAGCATCTCGCTCCTAGGAAGTTTTCTAGAACCACCAACCCAAAGCCAAATTGGTCTGTATCAAACGGATCTAATTTTGCAAGCCTCGGAGCACCATGGGTTCGACCAAGGGGAATCGGTGTGGCAATCTATTTTGGAGGAAAATCCCCAGGCGACGGCGATCTCTGCCTATGAAAAAGTGATCAAAGGAGCCCTACCCGCGGATTCCAGTGGCACTCCCCCCAACCGTTTCCTAGAACTCAATCTGCGTCTGGGCCTCCTCTACGCCAGTCAAGATCAGGTGGATCAGGCTATCCCCCTTTGGCAGCGGGTATCCAGCCAAGGCCAGGGCCAACTGAAGGCGACAACGGATATTTTGCTGGGTCTGTGGCAAACGCCGCCCCAAATCCTACCGGAGGCGGAACCCATGCTGAAGGCGAACCTAGGGGGATGGTTCCGCTATCGTGCCTTAGACCAACTCTATACGTTGCAACAACGGATCGCCGATCTGGATAGCCTCGATCGCCAGGCCCAGGATTCTGCCAATGCAGCCCTGACCCGTTTAACCTTGGTGGGGGTTTTACCCCTAGCGGGGGGATTGGTGGGTGTGATTCTCCTGGGTTTTTGGATCTATCAACACCTGCAACAGCGATTCAGCGAACCAGAGAGGGAACCCGTTCCCTGGGGCCTGTTGACGATTTGGGAAGTGATGGTGGTCTGGTTTGCGGCCTTTTTTGGCATCAGTTTGGTGGTAATGCCCCTAGTGCGGCAACTCATTCCCCTGCCCTTTTTCCAGACAACGGCCCTGGGCCAAGCCCTCTATGCCCTGATTACCTACCTAGTCATGATGGTGGCTGGCTTTAGTATTTTGGTCATCTGCCTCCGCCCCTTTGGCGATCGCCCCTGGAAATGGCTCCGGTGGCACCGGGGGTCTAAGGCAGTTCTCTGGGCGATACAGGGCTATTTTGTCGCCCTCCCCTTGGTGTTGGCAACATCCCTCCTCAGTCAGCGACTTTTACCCAATCAGGGAGGCGGGAATCCCTTGCTAGAGATTATTCTCCAGAGTCAGGACTATACGACCTTTGCCCTACTGTTTTTGATGGTGGCAGTGTTAGCCCCCATTTTCGAGGAAGTCCTCTTTCGTGGCTTTTTATTTTCATCCCTCCTAGAGGTGATGGTTCCTTGGCAGGCCATGGCCCTCACCGGGGTCGTTTTTGCCGTAGCCCACTTAAACTTGGCGGATGTGTTGCCCTTAACAGTGCTGGGAACTATTTTGAGCTACGTCTACTGGCGATCGCAAAACTTAGTTTCCGTCATGCTCCTCCACGGCTTCTGGAACACCGGCTCTTTTATTGGTCTTCTTTTACTCAGCGGGGGGACGGAAACGGGGTTCTAGCTGGGCCACTAACCATTCCCGGGGGGCAAACCGGCCTGCTAGGGCAATCAGGCGATTGGATAGCTGCCCGGTGATCACACAGGAGCGTTTTTGTTCTAGGGCTGCGAGGCTTTCCCGCACCACAATCTCTGGATGATCTTGACTCGTCATCAGGTCTGGATTCCGCTTCATTTCCGCCGCATGGAAAAAGTCCGTCGTCGTCGGCCCTGGACATACAGCCATGACCGTTACCCCTTTTTGCCGATTTTCTGCCCAGAGGGCCTCGCTGAACTGGAGGACAAAGGCCTTGGTTGCCCCATAGACCGCCAGGTAGGGAACGGCTTGGAAGCCACCAATGGAACTCAGATTAATAATGCTGCCCTGGCCCCGCTGCTGCATCTGGGGCAAAAATAAATGGGTCAACTCCATCAAGGCCAAAATATTCACCTGAATCATGGCCGTAAGTTTGCTGCGACCGCGCTGGGCAAATTCGCCGTAGTCGCCAAAGCCGGCATTATTAATGAGTAAATCAATACTCAACCCCCAGGACTGAACCTGATCGTAGATGCGTTGGGCGGCCCCAGGTTGACTCAAATCCTCACTAAAAAAACGAATGGGTACACCGTAGGTTTGGCCTAATTGGGCAACAATTGTCTGCATGTGGTCATAGGAACGGGCCGTGAGAACGAGGCTGTATCCCTTTTCGGCTAAAACCTGGGCATAGACGGCTCCAATTCCCTTTGAAGCTCCGGTGATCAAGGCAGTTGGCATAGGGGTGGGGATCCTCAGGATTGATGGGTTATTGATGCTATAGCTATCGTTACCTAGTTTAGGACGGGGTGCAGGGGTGGAACCCCTAGCTGGGGGCGAAGCTCCCACACCCCTTATATCCGTAATGTTTCAAGGAAACAGGCCACAGCTACATTGATGGACAGTTAGGCAAACGGGTAAAGGTAAAGACAAATGACCCTTTTTATAGCCCTAGCCATCTAGGGTAGAATGCAAGCAACGACCGGTGGAGGAACCATGGATACTCGAGCATTTAAGCGATCGCTACACGATTCCGGCAACTACCATCGTAAAGGGTTTGGCCACAGTGAAGATGTCAATCAAAAGCTTCAGGGCGAGTATCAAAGTTCTCTGATTCAACAGATCCGCGATCGCGGCTACACCTGGCAGGAGGGGGATGTCACCATTCGCCTGGCAGAGGCCTTTGGTTTTTGTTGGGGGGTGGAGCGGGCCGTGGCCCTAGCCTACGAAACCCGGCAGCATTTCCCCACGGAACGGATTTGGATTACCAATGAAATTATCCACAACCCCTCCGTAAATCAACAATTGCGCCAGATGCAGGTGGAATTTATTCCCGTGATCAATGGCATCAAAGATTTCTCCGAGGTTCAGTCTGGGGATGTGGTGATTTTGCCGGCCTTTGGGGCCAGTGTCCAGGAAATGCAACTCCTCAACGATCGCCGTTGCACCATTGTGGATACCACCTGCCCCTGGGTCTCCAAGGTCTGGCATAGCGTTGAAAAACATAAAAAGGTTGAATTCACATCCATTATTCACGGCAAGTATAACCACGAAGAAACTATTGCCACCAGTTCCTTTGCCGGAACCTACCTGATTGTCCTGAATCTGGAACAGGCCCAATACGTCTGTGATTACATTCTCCAGGGGGGCGATCGCCAGGACTTTTTAGCAAAATTTGCCAATGCCCACTCCGACGGCTTTGATCCCGACGTGGATTTAGAGCGAATTGGGGTAGCTAACCAAACCACCATGCTCAAGGGAGAAACGGAACAGATTGGCAAATTATTTGAGCGCACCCTTATCCGCAAGTATGGCCCGGATCAGATTAACGCCCATTTCCAAAGTTTTAATACCATCTGTGATGCCACCCAAGAGCGACAGGATGCCATGTTTGAACTGGTGGATGAAGCCCTAGACCTCATGGTCGTCATAGGCGGCTATAACTCTTCCAATACCACTCACCTCCAAGAAATTGCCATTGAACGGGGGATTCCCTCCTACCACATTGATGGTGCCGATCGCATTGGCCCTGGCAACCAGGTCGAGCATAAACCCCTGAACCAATCCCTAATCGTCACCGAGGATTGGCTACCACCGGGGCCCCTCACCCTGGGGATCACCTCCGGAGCCTCTACGCCTGACAAAGTGGTGGCCGATGTGTTGGAGAAAATTTTTGCCCTGAAAGCGTCACCTCTGCCCGTGTAGATCCCCTATAAATCCTTAAGAATTATTAAGATTTCTCGAAAAATCCATCGCTTTGTGTAGTTTTCTATACTATGTTTAAGCATAAGCGGCCCATTTGGGATCATTTCCAGCCGGGGATCACTGGCTTCCCCTAAAAATCCATACATTGGTTAGTCTCACCGATGTTATGTAAATGGGATTACCAAACGACTGGTTGAGAGCAATGGTGTACCGTAGGTCTTAAGGTTAGAGGCGAAATACGTCTTGTGATTTCTACATCTACAGTTCCCGCCCCTCCTCCCCAGGAGAATGCCCCACCCACCCCCAGGGTGCCACCGCGACGTTACGATGCCGATGCGATCGCGGCCTACTATAATTTCCGTCCTTGGTTGATTCTGGGACGAATGCTACGGATTGCCACATTATTTCTCGTCTTTTGGCTGCGTCTCCAGTGGGATCATTGGGCGCAACGCACGGAACAGAACATTGGCCTAAGGGCGATGCAGTTACGACAGTTGCTCATTTCCCTTGGCCCCACCTTCATTAAAATTGGTCAGGCTCTCTCCACCCGGCCCGATCTGATCCGCCGGAACTACCTGGAAGAATTAACCCTACTTCAAGATAAATTGCCCCCCTTTGACAATGATCTGGCGATCGCCATTATTGAGCGTGAGCTAAATCAAAACCTGGGGGATATTTACGCCGAGTTTTCACCCCAGCCGGTGGCCGCCGCCAGTCTAGGGCAAGTGTATCGGGCCCGCCTCCACAGTGGCGAAGATGTGGCTGTCAAGGTGCAGCGGCCCCATTTACTGCCGGTGATCACCCGAGATTTATACCTGATTCGCTTACTCATTACCTGGGTGGGTCCCTGGCTACCCCTAAATCTGGGCCACGATCTACGGGATGTCATTGACGAATTTGGGCGCAAGCTCTTTGAAGAAATTGACTACTTGAACGAAGGCCGGAATGCGGAAAAGTTTGCCGCTAATTTCCGGGAGGATCCCACCGTCAAAGTGCCCGCCATTTATTGGCCCTATACCAGTGAACGGGTGTTGACCCTAGAGTGGATTCAGGGCATTAAGCTCACCCGCACCGAATGCATGGTGGCGGCGGGGGTGGATCCGGATCAGTTGATTCGAGTGGGAGTCATTTCCGGTCTACGCCAGTTGCTTGAATTTGGCTTTTTCCACGCCGATCCCCACCCCGGTAACCTGTTTGCCATGGCCGATGGTCGCATGGCCTACATTGACTTCGGCATGATGGATCAGCTAGAGGAAGATACGAAGGAATCCCTGGTGGATGCGGTGGTTCATCTCGTCAATAAGGACTATATTCACCTAGCCCAAGATTTTATTCACCTAGGTTTTCTGAGTCCAGATACGGATATTATGCCGATTGTGCCCGCCCTAGAATGCGTTTTGGATGAAGTCCTTGACTCCAGTGTCCAAGAGTTTAACTTCAAGACCGTTACCGATCGCTTCTCCGAGTTAATGTACGAGTACCCCTTCCGAGTGCCGGCCAAGTTTGCCCTGATCATTCGTTCCTTGGTCACCCAGGAAGGCATTGCCCTCTGTCTCAATCCTGATTTTCGGATTGTGGATGTCAGCTATCCCTACATTGCTCGGCGGCTGCTCCAGGGAGAGTCGGCCCAACTGCGGCGACGGTTATTAGATGTTCTGTTCAAGGAGGATCGTCTTCAGTGGCAACGGCTAGAAAATTTGATTGCGATCGCCCGCACGGATCAGCACTTTAATTTAGCACCCACAGCTACCTTGGGGTTACAGTATCTTTTCTCAGAGGAAGGGCAGTTTTTGCGGCGACAAATCGTGTTAGCCTTAACCGAAGATGATCGCTTACATACGGAAGAGGTGCAGCGACTCTGGAACCTAATCAAGTCCGATCTGCGTCCCCTCTTTTTTATTGATGTTGCCTGGGGTGCTCTGAAGGCCTCCGTTAGTCAAACCTTGGCTAAGGATGAAGAAGTCGTGGCTATCGCCCGTTAGAATTGTCTTCTGTTAAGGGATGACCCGTGATGGTATCCATATTTGTCTAAAAATTAATGGGTCTAAAAGTTTCTCTAAAAAATTTTGGTGGCTGGTTTGTTTGATCCTCCGATTGTTTTATTGCTGGCAGGTCTTTTTATTGGCCTCACCTGTGGCAGAGCCTTTGAAGCAACTCTCAAGGAAAAAGTGCAGGAGTGGAGTCGCACAAAATCCACCCGTGTTCTCAGTGAGCTACGGGGGCCCCAATTATTTATTCCCTACCTCGGCATCTGTGCAGGAATCTGGCTATTTCTCAGTTCTGGCCTATGGACCTACGGCTTTCCAGCCCAGGCCAGTGGGATCATTTCCCTAGGGTTAACCATTGCCACCGCCGTCTTAATTTGGACCCAGTTGGGTAAACTCCTCACCATTTTGGCGAAGGGTGGTTCCCAGGCCTTAGATTTGGATGCCCTAGAAGCAAAAGAATAGCAGTTCTCTATTTTCTCTTAATTTTGTGTTGTCTGATTTAGCCATGGCCTGTCTAGAATAGTTCTACCGATGCCCCTGCGGCTCTGGATTGGCTGAAAGGGAATAAATGGGGCATCATAGTCGTGCGATCGCTATTCATCTCTATGACTAAGCCCCAGCCTTCCCCACCGGTATCAATGGAGCAATTAACCTTTCCCTGGTTAGTCGCCGATAGTCCGTCTTCTGATCCTGTCAATGCCCCCCTAGGAGATCAATATCAACCATTGCCGACTAATATTTCGCCTCAAGATCATGATCAGTCCCAGGACTACTCACACAAACGGATTCTTCACCTTGAACAGGCCTTGGATCAATGCCAGAGCTATATTCAAGAGCTAAAACAACAACTGAGTGAGCAACGATTTTTGGAGGAAATACTAGCTCAGACCGAAGAAACAAGCCATATTCAGCAGCAGGCAATTTTAACCCTGAAGCAGCAACTGGAACAGCAGCAGTCCTGTCAACAGGAATTAAGTGAAACCGCTGCTGTGCGTGAATCCTTAGAAAATATTTTAGTCACGGCCCAGGCGGAAATTCAAAATTTACATCAGGAAATTGATGATCTAACCCAGGCCCAAGAGGCCCTAGAAAAGAAACTCGTTGATAGTCATATCCATGGACGACAATACCAGCATGAACTGGAATTAGTGCAATCCCAGTTGCGTCAAAGTCACGACCAAAATAGTCTCTATCAATCCCAAATTCATCAGCTTGAATCTCAATTAGAGGAACGGCAACACACTCTGAATGACCTAGAAGTTCGACTTCAGCGATCCAATGGCATGATTTTGACCCATCAAGACATGATTAATGCCCTACAGGAAGCCCAGGGATCGGAGTCGAATAAAAATAAGGTGATTCAAGGTCTGAGTAAAACCCTGTTAAATACTCAAAATAAGCTGCGGGAGATTGACACAAACTATGCCAACCAACATCTCCAGCAAGCAAAACTCCAACATTATGCCCAGGAAATTGAGGATCGCTCTAGCCAGCAACAGGTAAGAATTCAAACCCTAGAGCGACAGGTCGCAGAAATGCAAGAACAAATTTTGCACCAAGCTCAACTGGCTCGGGAACAGGAAACTGCTGTTCAACATTGGAAAGATCGGTACTATGCCTCGGAGCAGATGATTGATCAATTACGGTGTGTTGTTGCCAAACTCCTAGGGGATATACCAGATCATCCGTCCATCTCCATAGACAATGAACTGCCCCAAAGCAGTGGGATACCGATCCCACCCTGTTAGGACAGCGTTAGGACGGTGGGGGTGTCAATACTCATCTCCCGTAGTTTCCATAAATAACCATTCCTCAATGGCGCGGTTATCGTCACCCAAAATCTCGATCGCCTCGGTAAATCGATCCCGTTGATGCTGAGCTAATTTAGTGCGCTCACTAAAGGTAGACAGGAGTAGATAGGGGGAACTTTCCGAGGTTTGGACATAGGCCTCCACACCATCCACATCGGGGTGCTGACAAAAGAAATCCTTCAGAGCGATCGCCTGGGCCAAGGTCTCACAATCCACCAGTCCGAGGGTGCGGGTTAGGGCATCCCACAACTGTTCATCGCGATCGCTAAAGGTCACTTCTAGGAAATACTCTAGAGGAGACATAATATATATTACCAAATATTAAGCTCTGCCGCCTCCTAATATAAACTTTATCCAGAACTGACGTTAACAATTTGATCAGGGTTAGGTGGAATGATGGATAGCTCAGTAACATCCAATATTTTGCGGCTGCTGGTTCTGAGCATAGCCGGACTATGTACACTGCCTCTGGGGGTGATGGCTCAAAATGAGTCCCAGGAGTTACGGGACATTATGCAACGGCTCGATACCCTTCAACAGAGTTACACAACCGTAGTTGATGAGTTGGATGTCATTCGCCAAACCTCCTTTGGCCCGGATAGCAGCAATGTCATTGCTCTGACAAATACCATTGAGCAACTGCAAAAGCAGGGTAACTATGGTGCCGCGGTCCCCCCTTCAAAGGAGTTAGTGGCGATCGCCCAACGGGTCTTGGGGCCAGAGCATCCTACGGTGGCAGCTACCCTCAATAACTTAGCCGTCCTCTACAAAGAGTTGGGACGCTTTAGTGAGGCGGTTCCCCTCTACCAGAGCAGCCTAGGGATTCGCGAAAAAGCCCTTGGCTCCAATCATCCCGATGTGGCCAGCAGTCTCAATAACCTAGCCAACCTCTACGGCGAACAAGGGAATTATGGCGAGGCGTTGCCCCTCTATCAACGCAGTTTGCAGATTCGGGAGCAGGCCCTCAGTCCGAATCACCCTGATGTGGGGTTAAGTGTGCATAACCTGGCCGTAATGTACCATCTGCAAGGCAATCTCCCCGTAGCTTTGCCGCTCTATCAACGCAGCATGAACATCCTCGAAACCACCCTCGGCGGGGATCACCCCATCGTGGCAACCCTACTGAATAATCTTGGCGAGCTTTACCGCACCCAAGGTAACTATGCCGCTGCCTTACCCTTGTATCAACGCAGTCTCAGCACTCGTGAGCGTGTTTTGGGTCAAGAGCATCCCGATGTGGCCACCAGTCTCAATAATTTGGCAGAGTTGTACCGCATCCAAGGGAATTACAATGCCGCCCTGCCGCTGTATCAACGCAGTATCGCTCTTCGACAGCGTGGGTTAGGTGCGGAGCATCCCTACTTGGCCTTAAGTTTGGGCAATCTGGCCAAGGCCTACTGGGCCCAAGGGAACCTGAAGGAGTCCCTTGGGTTTCTGGATCGTTCCCTTGATATTGAAGAAACCAACCTCGGACGGAATCTGGTGGTGGGATCAGAAGAATATAAGCGCAACTATCTCAGCACCTTTCAGGAGTCCACAAATACAGCCATTTCGTTCCATTTGCAGGGCAACCCCCAAGAGTCGGCCGCAGCAACCATGGCCTTGACCACAATCCTGCGGCGGAAAGGACGGTTACTGGATGTGCTAGCCGCAACTACAAGTCGTTTAAGGAATCAGTTAGACAACAACGGCCAACAACAACTGGATAAACTGATTGAGTTGCGAACCCAGATTGCGAGTCTCACATTTGTCAGCGATCGCCCCCCTCCAGTGAATCAAATTAGTCAACTTGAACAGCGGTCCGCCCAGATCGAAGGACAACTGGTGAGGGAAAATGCTAACTTTCGGGTGGAAGTCGCCCCGATTACCCTGACCACTGTTCAACAGGCTATTCCCACCAATGCTGTATTACTGGAATTTATCCAGTACGTTCCCTACAATCCCCAAACCAATCGATGGCAAGCTCCCCGCTACGCCCTCTATGCCCTAAAAGCCAGCGGTGCGCCTCAATGGCGGGATTTGGGGACAGTTGCCGAAATTGATGGGTTGATCAACACCGCCCGCCAGCAAGTTTCAGACCCCCGTTTGACCCCCAACAGTATTAAACCGTCCCTCAAAGCAGTATATGAACGAGTGATCGGGCCGCTGGAGCCGTTTTTAGCTGGGAGTACCCACTTGCTTGTGGCACCGGATGGACAATTGAATACGATTCCCTTTGAGGCACTGATGGATCGCCAAGATCGCTATCTGATTGAGTCCTATACTATTACCTTGCTTACTTCCGGTCGGGATTTGATTCGCTTGCAGCAGCGGGGGAGATCGCCAAACCCACCCCTTATTGTTGGTAATCCTACGTTCAACCAAGGCAATCGTTCTTCAGTCCCCAGCGGCCAGCGAGGAACCGCGACCCGCGACCTCGATTTACGCAATCTCACGTTTAACGATCTACCAGGGACGGCGACGGAAGTCAAAACCCTAGGGACTCTCTTTCCCCAAGCTCAAGTATTGACGGGGAGCAATGCGACGGAAACGGCCATTAAACAGGCTAACCGTCCCCACATTTTACACTTGGCCACCCACGGTTTCTTTCTGGAAAGCCCACCCCTCAGTCCCCAAGACCTGCAAAACAATCGCGGTTTGAATGTCAATGTCCCCTTTGCCGGTGAAAATCCCCTACTCCGCTCTGGCTTAGCAATGGCCGGATTTAATCAACGCCAAAGTGGCGAGGATGATGGAGTGCTCACGGCCCTTGAGGTCACCAGCCTGAATTTGGAGGGGACAGAGCTAGTGGTAATGTCCGCCTGTGATACGGGACGGGGAGATATTCTTAATGGAGATGGTGTGTACGGCTTGCGACGTGCTTTTACCCTCGCCGGTGCCCACACCCAAGTCAGTTCCCTGTGGAAAGTGGACGATTCAACCACCCAACAGTTAATGGTGGCCTTTTATCAGAATCTTGCGGCGGGCAAAGGTCGCAGTGAGGCGCTACGGCAAGCGCAATTGGCATTGATGCAAGAGAATAGTAGGCAAATTCCCTATTTTTGGGCCGCCTTTGTCAGCAGTGGCGAATGGCGATCGCTCAAGTAGACAGGAGTCAATAAGACTTAAATCCGCACCAGAATGTTACTTCCATGGGTGTCTGTGCCACAGGTCTGCAAGAGATGGTACATGGCGGCTAGATTCCCCACCGTGAGAGTTGTATCTGAGGTAGGTTGCCAGGGGTGGGCATTTCCATAGCAGTAGAAGGTTTCTACGCCATCAATGCCACGGTGAACCGCTGCTTCAATCAGTTCTGGAGCCGACCGTTTATAGCGGGCAGGATGGGCAAGAATCGCAATACCCTGGGCTTGATGGAGGGCCGAAATCACCGCAGATGCCTCTGCCTCCTGGCCCATGGGAGACATCCGTTGTTGATAGGGGATTAGACTAGGGTGCTCTGGCTCAAAGCCGTAGCCCAAAATATGCACCTCAACCCCTAAAAGTTGGGCCGTAATTTCAATACCGCTGTAGAGGGTGGGCGGGCAGGGAACCTTTAGATGGGCTAAATAACGGGATGCGGCCAAGTAACCTCGCACCGAATGGTGATCCGTAATGGCTAGGCCTTTTAAGCCAATGGCGATCGCCTGGTCAATGATTTGCTCTGGGGTAAGTTGACCATCGGAGCAGATGGTATGGAGATGGAAGTTATAGGAACGGGGGCAGCTAGCAGCGGATAACTGACGGAACAACGACCGTAATTTTCCTGTGTCGGCCAGGGGCGGAGCAGCTAGGGTCATATACATTACCAAATATTAAGCCCTTACGCCTCCTAATATAAACTTTATTTACAAAAACGGCCGACCGACCGCCAGAGGTCAGCCCCTTGGGGTGATTACCATTTTCTGTGGCTTTATTTTCTGGGGATTAACCCAACCGTTGATTCAGGAATGACAGCTTAACCAGGTAGGCAATAATTGCGCTAGTGATGAAAAAATGCCGTGACTGGTCAACTCTACGGGGAACAAGCTAAAGTGTCGATTAGGTGAGAAACCTGAATGATGTCCCATTGATCTCATCTGCCATTGTACTCACGTCCCCGATCTAGGCCACCTTGATGTATTTCAACTGCCCATGAATTACCAAGTTGTCCATGCCTCTCCAGGTCGATTCCGTATCCATGTGCCGCGTCTACGCCGCGATCGCCAGTATGGGCAAATCTTACAGCAATTGGTTTTGTCCTTAGCCTTGGTTCGTCAAGTTCGCATTAATCGTCAAGCCGCTTCTCTAATCGTTGAATATCAATTGGGCCTACTCTCAGGGGCAACGGTTCAGTCAAAGCTATTTAAGTGTATTGAAAAAGCAGAGATCGCCACACCGAGTGCGCTCCCCCCTGGGGCTGGCGGTGCCGAAGCCAAGGCCGTTGATGTCTGGGAGTCGCAAATTGGAGCCGATGCCCGCCTAGAGACGGATTGGGAACGGTTGGGTTTACCCTTTATTGCCGTGAGTATGTCCCTGCTGACGGTTCCCTTTGAACTACCGGCGGTGGTTGTGGGGGCAGCGGTGTTAGCCAGTGCTTGGCCCTGGTTTCATCGAACTGGCGATCATATTGTTCACAAGCAGCGACCCAGTGTTGAACTCTTGGATTCCCTCTGGATTGCGCTCCATACGGTCAATGGTCAGTTTATGGCTCCCGCCTTCAAAACAGGTCTGGTGGGAACCCGGGCTGACCTCCGCGATCGCCACACCCGTCATGATCTGCAATACTATCCCAGTCTCTTGTTAGAACACCATAGTCACCTAAAAATTGAACGTCAGGGCGATCGCCAAAAAATTGAAATTCAGGACTTAGAAGCGGGGGATTACATCTGGTTGAATCCAGGGGACTTGGTTCCTGCCGATGGCTGCATTATTGAGGGAATCGCCCAACTCACACCGGCCCATCTAGGGGAATTTGCCACCGTTGTATTATGTCGCCCCGGAGATTCCATCTATGCCGGTAGTCAAGTCCTTGAAGGGGCAATTCAGATTCAGGCAAAACGTACCGGATGGCAGACTCGGGTGGGCTTGGTTACGGAACTGATTCAATCAGAACCTGTCTACGATACTGAGATTGCAAAGGCCCAGGGAGAATTTGCGCTCCAAGCCGTCATTCCGGTGTTAGCCCTGAGTGTGGCCATTTTTGGTGTGGTGGGAGCCTACGGCCCGGCGATCGCCCCGATGCAATTGGATTTTGGCAGTGGCATTCAACTCTCGTTACGAACGGTGATGCTATCGGCACAAATTTTTGCAGCCCAAGAAGGGATTTATCTGCCCACCGCCGGAACCCTGGAAAAACTTGCCCAACTGGATACCCTGATCATTGATTTAAGTAGTCCCCTCCCAGAACCAGAGCAAATGAAAGATGTCTTGGAAAAGCTACGCCAGCAGGGCCTCAAGCTCTATCTTTTGGGGGCAGAATCAGGGGATCAATCCCTGCTTGGGAACCTAGGGGGCGTTGAGGTTGTGACGACGGAAACCTGGCCCCAGCTTGTTACCTATCTTCAGGGCTGCCAGCGCAAGGTGGGTCTGATTCAGTCTCCCGACTCTTCCCATTCTGTGCCTGAGGGCTGGATTTCCATTCATATCAATCCAGAGGAAATTCATCTGGAAGCAAAAACCATCGTCCTATTGGAACCTAACTGGAATCTATTATTAGTGGCGATCGCCATTGCCCGCCATGCCCTAGAAATGACCTATCAAAACGCGGCGATAATTTGCATTCCCAACTTGGCCGTCACCACCGCTGGTATATTCTTTGGCTTACATCCCATGGTTAATGTTTTAACCAACAATGCTACGGCCTTTATTGCCGAATTTATCCACAGCGATCGCCCCCGCTTCCGCACCAGCTTGCTACCCAGTGTCAGTCCATCACCGGCAGCAATGGCAGCAACTCCAACCACCCCTTCCCTAGATACCTATGCCTATACCTGAAATTTCCGTGCAGTGCGTAGCTCTCCCACCGATTAAGCTAAAAATTATAGTGGCGTAGAGCTTCTAAAATTCCCCAAGAATAATGACCATCAGCAAAGTAAATATCCGAGCGATCGCGCAATTTTTCTAATTCAGGACTGTGATTGCCCACCACCACCGCCAGAGTATTCCCCGTGAGCATCTGCTCATCATTACCAGAGTCCCCCGCAACTAATAGCTTTTTCAGGGGGTATCCCCACTTCAGGGCAAAATAGCGCAATGCATCCCCCTTCGATGCCCGTAAGGGCAAAATATCTAGGAATTGTTCATGGGAAAAAATACCCCGCACCTGTAATTTCTGCTGCCGTAAATAGCGCAGAACCTGATCAATTTCTGGAGCAGCCGCTGGATCCACGATGTAACTAATTTTGTGGCGGCGTTGATTAACCTTAGGCTGTAGGACAATTCCAGCCATATTATTCATGACCTGCTGTACCCGTTGGGGTTGCCAGCGATAGTTAATATGTTGCTGCCAACTGGTATCCGGAACTAACTGGGGGCCATAGTGAATTTCACTTCCCACGGACGTAATTAAGACATCTGGTAGGGGCACGCCCCATTCCTCTAGCACCATTAAGGTACTTTCAATATGTCGCCCCGTGGCCACCCCAAACCCCATACCGGGATGCTTTGCAATCTCCTCCATTAAGGCAATAAGGGCATCTTTATCACCAATTAGGGTGTTATCAATATCGCTAATGAGCAACCGATCCAGATCCAGGAGGCGATTGCGACTCGTACTCACCGATGGAGGTGCGGCGGAGGCAGGGGTTGCCCAGATTTCTGGCTCCGTGCGGCGGGGACTCAAGATGGAAATGACGGATTTCTGGGCCAGGGTTTCAATCTTAGCGAGATAGTTCTCCACATGACTCTTCCATGAGTAGTGGGTTTCTATCCCTTTTAAGCCATTGGCTGCCCAGGTTTGCCATTGCACCTGATCGGCAAAGGCGGCATGGAGGGCGCGGCGAATATCCTTGGGATCCAGGGGATCAAAGAGCAAGCCATTATCACAATTACCCAAAATATCTCGGGGGCCCCCGTCAGCGGTCGCTAATACGGGTAAACCACAGGCGGCCGCTTCAATGAGGGTCAGGCCAAAGGGTTCGGTCAGGGCTGGATTGATAAAAATACCCTGCTGCTGGGCGGCAAGGCGGTAGAGGTCGGGGACATCATCACTACTGTGGGCCTTAGGGTAGGCCACGCGACCATAGAGATCATAGCGATCGATGAGGGAAAATAGTTCACCAAACACCTGCCGCGGACTGGCTTCCATTTTACTAATGTCGGTGCGATTCCCCAAAATCAACACCAGATTAGCCCGTTCTTGTAATTCCCGATCTTCCCCGTAGACTTTCACAAGGGCCGATACATTTTTGCGGGGGACGGGCCGAGAAAGACAAAGAATAAAGGGTTTATAGGGTTGGTTCAGAAATCGACTTAAATCCTGGAAAATTGGCGGTGGCTGGTCTAATATTTTTATGGGATAAAAACGTTTTGTATCTACACCGGGGGGGATCACCGCCATGCGATGGGGTGAATAGTTATCGTAAACCCGGTATTGATCATCCACTTCTTGGTGGGTACTGGCAATGACCACGGCGGCACTGGCTAGGGTGGTTTCTTCGGCTTCAATGCGGGTTTTGAAGTGATATTGTTCTTCGATCGCCTCGGGTTTGGAGCCATTATCTAGCATTCGTTGGCGTTTGACCCGGCCTAGGGAGTGGCCCGTATGAATGAGGGGAACCCCTAACCATCCTGCCACGCGACAGCCCACATACCCTGCATCGGCATAGTGACTATGGATCACATCGGGCATGCGACCACTTTGGCGAACATGGCGAAGCAGTTCATCGGCAAAAACATCTAAATAGGGCCAGAGAACTTCCTTGCGTAAATAACGCCGGGGACCACAGTTAATGCGGATAATTCGGGCCCGGTCGTTGAGCATTTCCACGGGTTCGGCGTAGTCTGGACTGACTTTATGATCATTGACCAGACGGGTAAATAAATCGACCCGTTCCACGTCGGGGTGCTGGGAAAGGACTTGGGCCAATTCAACCACATATTTAGTTTGACCGCCGGTATCGGCATCCCTGCCAAGTTCTAGATTTTGCCCCCGAATCAATCCATGGACACTGATTAGGACAATGTACAGGCGTTTACTATCTGCCATGGTGACCTCGTAGTGACCTTAGTTTCATCTGTACCCTGTTAGGGTAGCAATCTATTTCCTGGCGATCTCTGGGGCATCTCCCCCTGTCCAGAAAGGTATTCCTTGAATACGTGTTGCGTAGTGCAAAAATGGTTGCCATGGTAAATAGCTTACCGAAAATTGAGCGGGACGCTCGACTTCTTCACTAAGGTGAAGGGAATCCAGTCCCCTAGTTTGGGTCACTCTTGCTACGCTATATCTAATCACTATCCAATCACCGCATCTCATCACCCAAGGTGTCTGACCCGTGTTTTTATCTGTTGTTATTCCCACCTATAACCGCCTACCCATTTTACAAAAGTGTCTGATAGCCCTGGAAAACCAGCAATTGAATCACCCCCAGATCACTGACTATGAGGTGATTGTGGTGGATGATGGCTCCACGGATGAAACGATCCCTTGGCTGATGGAGCATTCCTCTGAAGTTCCCCATGTGCGTCTGTTGCAGCAGGAACATGGTGGCCCGGCCATTGCCCGTAACTTGGGGATTCAGCAGTCCCAGGGAGACATTATTGTCTTTATTGATAGTGATTTAGTGGTTTTGAAAAACTTCCTGCAATGTCACGGGGAAGCCCTACTGGAGGCCCAGCGAACTCTGGGGAGCGATCGCTGTTTCACCTATGGAGCCGTCATTAATACCTCTAACTTTGAGAATCCAACGGCGGAACCCTATAAGATAACAGACTTTTCGGCAGCTTTTTTTGCCACTGGCAATGTGGCTATTCCCAAGCATTGGCTAGAAACCGCGGGACTGTTTGATCCCCAGTTTCAACTCTATGGCTGGGAGGATCTGGAGTTGGGGGTCAGGCTCAAGGCCTTAGGCTTAAAACTAATCAAATGTCCAAAGGCGGTAGGGTATCATTGGCATCCTCCCTTTACCCTGGATCAAATTCCTCATCTTATCGAGAAGGAAATTCAACGGGGGCGGATGGGGGTCTTATTTTATCAAAAGCATCCCACCTGGGATGTTCGTTTAATGATTCAAATGACCTGGCTCCATCGTCTGCTCTGGGGGGGGCTGTCCTTTGGCGGCAGCTTAAATGAAAAAACCCTAGCACCCTTACTGCAATGGCTCATTGATCGGGGTAAACCCCAGGTTGCCTCCGAAGTTGCCCGTATTTTCCTAAACTGGTACAACGTCCAGGGGGTATATGCGGCCTATCGGGAGTCCTTATCCACAGGTTGATGGGCTGGAGTCGGTTACGGGTTGCTGATAGGCTATGTTCTAGAGGATTGTTACTGAGTTTACAAAATGTTGCCTTGGTCTCTTGCTCTTGGGCTTATTTTGATGGTGGCATTTGCCCGATTAGATGTTGGCCTTGATTCATGGTTCCTGATCCTGGGCGGAGTCGGGGCTGTTGGCTACTGGTGGTTGAGATCGCCCCAATCCATACCCAAAACGGATTCAACACCTAACCTGCCCCTCAGTTCGGCCCATATCCGTGCAAGTTTAAGGGCAACGGAAACAACCCTAGAAGAAATTGCCAACCCGCAGGAACGGCACAACCTCCATCGCCAATGCCAACGGATTCAAGCAGATTTAGAGCGCACCACCCTAAGCATTGGAATTTTGGGCTTACCAGGGGTGGGAAAACAGCGTCTCCAGGAGGGTTTAGAGGCAGCCAATTTAGGCGATTGCCAATTTCAGCAAGGAACCTTAGCCGCGCCGCCCACGGTGGATTTAGTATTATTTATGATCAATGGGGATTTGACGGCCACGGAAGTGGAATTCCTGGAGGTACTGCATCGTTACGGACAACGGCTAGTCCTGGTGTGGAATCAATTTAGTCTCTCCCATCCGGCGGATCTGATCCAAGTGAAACAGGCCCTAGGGCAACGACTTCAGGGGATCAGCTATCTAGGAACCCTGATTTCCCTGAATCTGCCCCCCCATTCTCCTGCCATAGCCGTTGAAACCATTGCCCCCGTTGTCACCGGATTGCGGCAAATTCTGGCTCAGGAACGAACTGCCTTGATTTTAGCGTCGGCCCATCGTCAGGCCAATGCGGTACAGAACCAAGCCAAAATCGCCCTAGATCAAAGCCGTCGCGATCGCGCCTTGCCGGTTATTCAGCGGTATCAGTGGTTAGGGGCAGGAGCAGCGGCCATTAATCCCATTCCCCTGTTGGATTTAGTGGTGACGGGGGGATTGTTGGTGCGGCTAACCCTGGAACTGGGGCAAATTTATCAGCGACAGTTTAGTTTGACCCAGGCCCAACCCCTAGCCAAGGAGCTTTTGCAATTATTGGTGCAGTTGGGGGCGATCGAAGTGGGCAGCCAGTCCCTACTCCATTGGCTGAAGGGGAATAGTCTCACCTATCTGGCGGGCAGTTGCTTGCAGGGAGCCAGTGCCGCCTATTTAATTCAGGTGAGTGGTCTGAGCTTGATTGAGCATTTTCAAAGCCTCCCTGCCAATGAATCCCCCCAGAGTCGGGGGCATTTGCGCCGCAGTATTGAGCAGATTTTGGCCCAAGTGAAGTTGCAACCACTTTTGGGTTTGAATGGACAAGTGTGATGGGGGTCAGCCCAACTCCCTCAGGGCGGATCCTCTGGGACTGACCCTAACCTGTTTAGGGGAATTAGTCGCTTGGCATGAAACCTACCACGCTGAATTTCTGGATGAATGGGCGGAGTTATATCGCTTGGGCGATCGCCTTGGCAATCCTGTATGGCAAATCAGTGTTTTGGGCCAGGTGAGTCGTGGCAAGTCGGCCCTGTTAAATGCCCTGTATGGTGAACCCGTTTTTCCCGTGGGGCCGCTCCACGGTGTCACCCAATGGCCCCGCACCGTGCGTTGGCAGGTAAGAATTGGCGAGCAGCACTATCCCGTGGATTTAACCGATACCCCAGGCTTAGATGAAGTCGCCGGCAATCAGCAAGCAGAGATGGCCTGGGCAACCACGGAAGCCGCCGATCTCATCCTTTTTGTGACAGCAGGCCCCTTGGGCGATCGCGAACTGGAAGCCCTCGGTCAACTCCAGGGGCAAAACTTACCGCTTTTTCTTGTGGCCAATAAACAGGATCTCTACCCGGACTGGACAGCGGAAAAATTAACCCAACAAATGACAACGGCCGGTTTAGCCAGTATTTTGCAGTATCAGCTACCTATTTTTCTAACGACCCAGAAAACCAATCCGCCCCATCCAGGTCTAGAAAGCCTCAACTGCGCGATCGCCACCTGGGTACAGCAGGATGCCCCCCATCGTCGGGCCCGCCACATCCTGGAACGGGCGATCGCTCTTGAAAAAAAGCTGGGATCTGCCCTAGGGGAAGCCAAAACCCCCGTACTCCACCAACGTCTTGTTCCCCTGCTCGGCTTCCAGGTGGGTTTAGTCATGATCTGTCCCTGGAATGGTCTGGATATTCTTTGGGGTCTCCTAGGCTATCTCCTGTTAATTCGGCGATTGTGTCAAGGCTATGCCATCCCCCTACCCCTGCATCAAGCTAAGACGTTAATGAGTACAATGTTTTTTGCCCTATCTTTGCTGTACTTAGTTGGTTGGGGTGAGCATTTTTTCAGTCTTCCCGGAGAAACCCAGGGGTTTTGGTCAGCCTCCTTTCTGCAAGCGGGTATTGTCGCCTGGGGCCATGTCCAACTCCGTCGCCGTTTAGAGAGCTATCTACGCCAAGGGTATCTCTGGGGACGACAGGGGCCAGAAAAACTATTGAGCCTTATGGAGCCTGAAATCCGCCCCTAAATCCTCGGCGGGTATCCTTCAATTCCACGGGACTGCGGCTTAAGTTGGGGGTGCAAGGCAGGGGGGCATACCAGCAGGTATCTCCTTGGGCTGGTGTAACGTAGGCAAAGGTTGCGGTCTGGTGCTGCATTAAGGGGGGAGTCGGTAAAAGAGCAGGCCGCCACCAGCGATCGCCCCCCTGTTCTTGATCAAGCTCCAGGTGGGGAGACAAGTACAGGGTTTCTGCCAGTACATTGAGTTGATAGACGGCCAAAATGCTGAGACCCAGGAAAAATAACGTCCGGGATACTATGGGTCGCTTGGAGAGGTAAACAAGGGCATTGATGGCTAAAACAATCCCAATCAACTCCCATCGCCATGGACTGACCCCCATCCATAGATCCATGGCTAATAGGGATAGGGCCACGATTGTCAATCCCCCTAGGGGCGATCGCCGGTGACAGACATCAGCCACCATTAAACTCGGCAATAAAACGAAGTAACCTAAGCCAAATCTAAGGGTGGGGGCGGAGATCAACACAAATGCCATACCGCCTAAGGCAACACTGCCAATCCAAAGGGATTGGGATGGGCGGCCATAGCCCCGACCTAAACCTAAGGTCAACACCACCATAGTCCAAAGGGTTAAAAAGGCTGCCTCCCCTTCGTAAAGAAACCAATGGAGCAGCCAAAAGCCAGCATTTTCCGGTTTAGGGCCCGACCACTGGGCCCATTCGCGAATTGCTTGGGTGATCATTGTCCCATCCTCAGCCCTGAGTCCCCAGGACACGGGTAAACAAATCGGTAGGGCGGGGAAAGCAATACACCCCGATGTCACCAGATTAACCCCCAACCAGATGAGCAGCGGCATGGCAATCACCATACTCACTTTCAGGATTTGCAGCCGCCGCCATTGCCATGATTTGAGATACCCATGGAGACCTAGGGCCCCAAAAAGGAGAGGAAAGGCACTTAATTTTAGGGCAACCGTAGCCGCAGCTAAACCCAACAAAAGTCCCGTTGGCATTGGATCGTTTTTAAGAAATCGATATTTTGTTATTAAGAGATTCCCCACCTGCACGATAAGAAGGACTAATAAAATGACTGGAAAATCAGGGGTTGCGGTTATGGGCATCTCCCAACGCAAAATGGAGGGCAATACAAGGCATAGAAAGCTCAAGTTAAACCAATCAACCCACTGGGGGATACTAGACGGCTTTCTCCGCCAGAGTTTGGCAATCGTTAAACTGAACTGCAACAGAAATAACCAAAAAACAAAACCACCCAAAAAGCTATAGACCCGTCCCTGAAGTACCCCATGGTTGAATACAGCCGCTAAGGAAAACCAGGCGGAGGTGAAGGTAAATCGTTGGTGAATTAATCCCAATCCTGGAACCGTGCCGTAATCCGATAACCATTGAATCAAGCCAAAATGATAGAGTCCTAAATCATAGATACTCGGCGTGAGGCTCACCATAGTGCGACTGGCATACATACTGGCCAATCCCCCCAGACCCAGGATTCCCAACCAATGCCCCCCGGACAACCGATGATAATGGTGGTAGAGGTGGCGGCGGGTGTGGGGTAGGGCTAGGCTGCCGCAACTCCCTAAAACAGCAACGGCTAAGCCTAGGGGGAGGGATAGGGGCCATACCAAGGAAAGACCGAGGAGAATGATGGCATAGCTCAGGAGGCCAACCCAGACAGAAAGCAGTAGATACCTAGGGGCGCAACGGCAAATAACTGGGGAGAACCATCCCAGAAGGGCCGACCCCCAAAGTTCACTGAAGATCAGCAGGCCCGACCACAATAAAAGTAGCAGCACATGAGTTGCCTGATATGTTTACTTACCTAGTTACCCAATAACTTTAATTCATAGCCCCCAAAACGTGAGTATTCCATAGATGATCAGGATGAAGGCGATCAACGTGGCCCAGTAGGGTGCGCCGCAGCGAAGGTAGGGCCGGTCGTCCTTTGTTTCTGTAACACAGGAGAGGCGATCCACTTCGACCCATGGACAATAGCTGCGGCGAAACCATCCCCGCAGGGTAACAATTTTGCCTAACCAACGCTGGGGAGAGGGTTGACCCAGGATAGTTACGTGCCAGAGAGGGCCCCACCACGCCAGGCAACGTAATCGCCACAGGCCAAAGGGACTGTCTAAAAAGAGATTTTGACCCAGGCAGTTTCTCAGACCAAGGGGGCCCAACAGTCGCCCTTGAAGCTGTACCGCTGAACTATCTAGGGGTAGGGCCAGGGATCGCCCTAGGAGTTGACTTAGGGGTGGCCCCATCTCTGAGGTGGGCCGCAGGGTGGGATAGTTGGCATTAATCCGTAGCAATATTCCCAGGCCCAAACCAATGGTGATAAACCCGGTTAGCATCACGGGTAACTCGCCAAACCACCAAAAGGGGTAGGCAAGGCGACCGGATTTGAGGGCAAATTGACCCCATTGCCAAAAGACAACGGCTAATATCAACCCGGCAGAGATTCCCCAGAAGGGGGTGAGTTGCAACCATCCCCGCTGCAAGGATGATTTTTTTGATCTGGGTGAAAAGTCAAGGTGGAACAGGGGTTCAAGGTTCCAATAGCGGGCATAGGCCATCAGTCCAAGGAGGCGACTACCAAAGGGGCGGTGGGATGCGGTTAAGCTCAACCAACCTCGCAGGGGGTGGTGATGATCCCAATGGACGATCGCCGGCCAATCCACGGGCAGTCGTCCCACCATGGCTCCTAGCCAGGGATCAATGGGTAGCAAAAGGGTGAATCGTTCAAGGAGAGCGGGCATTTGCCGTTGCTCTTTGACCGTACTGGCGGTGAGGGCCATGAGTTCTAACCAGGCGGTGGCAATACCATTGGGATTTCCAGTCAGGGCAGCCCCTTGGCGATCGCCGTAGTAGTTGCGTACCCGATTTGACCAAAACATGAGTCCTTCTAGGGCCTTAAAAATGAGATAGCTGGCGATCGCCACTAACCCTAGGATCAGATACAGAATTTTCCGTAGGATAAATAGCCCATGATCCTGTTTCTTTTGGGGAAGGAGGCGATCGCCCGCACCGGCAAACCATAGATAAAATTGATAGGGTAATTGCAGCGTCAAAACCATGGCGGAAGCAAGAACATTGTAGCCCCGACGCAAATTCATCAGTTCAATCCCGATCAAGCCAGCTAGGGCCCCATCAGGTAAAGCGTCTAGCAGCCCTTGACTGACAATGATCCGGCGATGGATATGGCCGTAGCTAAAAATGAGGGGAATGGGGGTGTCTAAACGGCCCCATTTGGGCTGCGGTTGTCGCCAATTCCAGGGCAACTGTCCGATGAGTGTGACGGCTTCGGGGCTGTATTGACTTAGAGCCTTGAGATCCATGGTTTCCATTGGGTAGTGCCAGCGTAGAAATAGATCCCAAAACCAGGGTAATCCACTCAGGAGAATCAAACCGATTACCCCAACTAGGGCCCAAGCTAGGGAATTTTTCCAGGCAATGAGAATCCACAGGACACTCCAAAAGCGGCTGATCCACTCTAAAAATGGGGGGAGACCCGCCACAATGAGTTGCTGTAACAGCCAGGCAATAACCCCAACCGTTAATACTTGAATGGCCATCAATCGCCACCCATGGACAGTTCGCAGGGATTGGCGAGTCCAATGGCGGCTGGGGAGAACAGGGGGGCTTTCTATGGGGGGGGAATCACTGTATTTTTCTTGAAGGATATTGAGGGTGCGGTTGGCCCAGGTTTTAACTTTGACCCTAGAACTTTGGCTTAGAACCTGACATAGGGCAGTGGCCCGCTGCAATTGCCCCGCCTTGGTATAGGCTTCCACTAAATGGAGTTGGGCTTTAATCCCTTGGGAACTATCCCCATGGGTTTCCCAAACCGCTTCAAAGGCAGCGATTGCCAGAGTATAATCCTCTCGATTGAGGGCTGCCAAGCCAGACAGAAAGCGAGGATCCGCTGGAAATGAGGAGTCGTGTTTTGCCATGGTGATGTCTAGAATAGCAGGCTATTTTGAACTGAATTTTAACAGCGCAAAACCAAAACCATCATTAAGCCTGCTGCGATTGGGTAAGCAGTGGCATTGCTAAATCCAGCCTCTTGACTATACTCAATTAGTTGCTGTGGCGGTGGAAATCGCTGGAGACTGGGCATCAAGTAGGCGTAGTCTTCCTTGAGTCCATACTGCTCTGCGGTTGGTACAACCAAGGTATCTAAATACCACGCCTGAAATTCCTTGAGCCAAGGGGCTTGCGGTTGGCAAAAATCCAGAATGGCGACCTTGCCCCCAGGTTTTAAGACTCGTTGCATTTCCCCTAGGGCCCGGGGGATATTCGTTAAATTTCGCAAACCATAGCCCATGGTGATGCCATCAAAGGCATGGGACGGAAAGGGTAGGGCCAGGGCATCTCCCTCGTGCCACTGAATTTGCGGGTACAATCCACTCCGTTCCCGGGCAATGGCGAGTTGGGCTGGGGCAAAATCTAAGCCAACAACGCACCCTTGGCCCCCCACGACACGGGCTAATAGCCGGGCTAAATCCCCACTGCCACAACAGATATCTAGGCCCGATTGACCGGGACTGAGGTCGAGCCATTTCACCGCCATTTTTTTCCAGACCCGATGTAGGCCAAAACTGAGGCGATCGTTGAGGCGATCGTAGACAGGGGCAATGCGATTAAAAAGAGCTTGAATTTCGGCGGATGTCTCACTCATAGGGGGTAAATGCCAAGAAACCTAGGGAATGAAGACTTGCCCCTGAGGCTCAAAGGCAATATCTAAGACCATGGGAGGGGGGCCATCACCGGTTTGGGCATTATAATTCTGACTGAGATATCCCACACATCCGTTCATTAAACTGTAAACAAAGATAACACCCCCAGCGGACACGGCCACTAGGCCGCTAGCCAGCAAAAGGGAGAAGTCACGAAGCTTGTAGGCACCCTGCAATAAACGCACGGACCATAACACCAAGCCGATAACCAGTAGAAGTAGGATAGTCATATGTAAACTATCTTAACAACTCTCCCCTAATTTCTCATGAATCTTAAGATTTTTCTAATAAAGTTCCGTTAAAAATCAAATAAAAATTAAAAATGTCCCTAGAAAAATTCCGTGGCATCCCGTCGCGATCGCTGGGTGGGGATAAAGGCAAAGCCCTGGCTCAAAAAATAACTGGTGAGGGCAGCGGTGGTGACGAGGGGCATAATCGCCGTGTGGGAAATAATCGTTAGGATGACAACCATACCCATGGGGCTTTTGACAATGGCCACCGAAATTGCTGCCATGGCACAAACGAGGGCCACCGCTAAGGGAATCGTGGGAATAAGTTGATGGACGGCCATACCCAGACAGGCTCCGACAAAAAAGAGGGGAAAAACAACGCCGCCGCGAAAGCCACTATGGAGGCAAATACTGAGGGCAACGAGCTTAAAAAGGGCGATCGTCAGTAATAGGTGGGCACTAATCGTTGTCCCCTTGTCAATAATCATCTGGATCTCATGCTCACCATAAAACAGGGTAATGGGAAAAGCCATGGCAATGAGGCCGATCGCCGCACCACCTAGGGTAATGAGTAAAAGGGAATACCGCTGTAGGGGTTGTAAAAATCGCCCTAGGGCATGGTGAATTTGGATAAAAACAATGCCTAGGCCTGCCCCCACCGCCCCAAGGAAAATAGCGGACAAAATATCAATGGGACGGAGTTGATCATAGCTAGGAAACCGATAAATCCCCCCAATGGTTTGGCCGGTGATCACCCGAAAGATGGCAAAGCCGCAAAACGAGGAGAGCAATGTGGGAATAATCGCTTCAAAAAATTCTAAACTACGACGGTGGGGAACTTCGAGGACGAATAGGGCCGCTCCTAGGGGGGCAGAGAAAAAGACTCCCATGCCTGCCCCCATGCCACATAGGGTCAAAATACGTGTTTCCTGGGGATGAAGTTTCAGGCGATCGCCCAGCCAACTGCCCAGCCCGCCATTAATATCAATGAGGGGACTTTCCGGGCCGGCACTACTGCCAAAAATCAAAGATAACCAGGAGGCCAGGGCCATGCCGGGAAGATGACGGTAGCTCAGTTTGCCATCGGTATGAATTTCTTCGACTGCGGTGGTGAGTCCTGCGGTGGCCCCAAAATATTTAACGGATAGCCCCACCAGTAGCCCTCCCAAGGCCGTTACTGCCCAGAGGTGGGGGAGCAAATGGGACCACTCTAAGGCTGTTGCTCGACCGGGGATGGTTCCCCAAAGAATCGTAAACCCGCCCTCTAGGGCCATGTAAAAGGCGGTGGCAACCAAGCCCCCTAGGACACCGACGATCAAGGCATAGAACAGTAAATGACTATAGGATAATTTCGGGCGAATAGTCATGGTGATGTTTTTTTGTTTTTGCTCTGTATAGGGTATCTGGATTAAACCTAGACTACGTTTTGATAAACTTCTGGTTTGAAGGGACGCTCTAATAACTGGGCGATCGCCTCGGTGGGGGTCAAGGTTTGGCAAATGACTGCCGCAACAGCCGCCGTAATCGGTATGGGTAATTGGTGGGTTTGGGCATAGTCCACTAAAACCAGGGCCGTATTTACCCCTTCAGCGGTGCCGATAATACTATCTAGGGCCGCGTCAATGGTTTTTCCCTGGGACAAATGCCAGCCCACTTGGTAATTGCGACTGAGGGAACTGGTACAGGTGGCCAAGAGATCCCCAAGCCCTGAGAGTCCATAAAACGTGGGCATTGTGCCGCCCCAGTGGGTTCCCACCCGCACTAATTCTAGTAATCCTCGGGTAATCAGGGCTGAGCGAGCATTCACCCCAAGCCCTAGGCCATCATTCACGCCACAGGCAATGGCAATGACATTTTTGAAAATACCGCCCATTTCTACGCCCCGGAGATCGGGATTGGTATAAATGCGAAAGTGGGAACTGCCAAGGAGACTCTGCACCGATGCGGCTACCTCTAAATCGCCACCAACGACTGCGGCGGCGGGTAGACCCTGATTAATTTCAGTGGCCAGGTTGGGCCCGGATAAAACCACTAGGGAATGCTCTGGTAGTAATGACTGCCAGATATCTGCGGCGGTGGCAGCGGTAGAGAGTTCCAGCCCCTTAGTTGCACTCACACAGATGACGGACTTTGCCAGACCCAAAGCTTCTAGGGCGATCGCCTGACTGCGTACCGCCTTAATGGGCAAGGCTGACACCAATAGGTCAATACCATCCACCATATCTTTGGTTATGGGCCCCTGGGAACGTTGCCAGCCGTGAACCTGACACCCCCGATCAGCCAATAGCCTAAACAGAGTTTGGCCCCAAGCCCCTAGACCCAGCAGTAGAACCCTGGGGAATGTGGCCATCTTAAGGTGGCTCCCTAACCCCTAGGGGGCCGTTGAGGTGGATGTTCCCTGGAACTGTTGTTGCTGTTGTTGACGGAACAGTTCAGCCTGGGAGTTTAGATTTTCCATTTGATCGGCGGTCACTTCGTTGACATCCCGACCATCCAGTAAGCGCATTTGATTGATGAGGCCGGGCATGGAGAAGCTGGGGCCGCCACTGCCATTATTGAGAACATTGCTGAGATCATTGGAGGTATTATTTTGTTGCCACCCCTCCATGGGATTGGGAGTTCCTGCCCCTGCGGTTTGCGCCAATGCTGAACTGGGGACACAGAGACATCCTAGACTGACCAGACTTAAGCCGATTAGAAGTTGTTGCTTGACTGACATATCACACCTCGCACTCAGAGTACTTCAGTCGCTAATAATTAACTAGTCGCTAATACTTGAACCTTACCCCTAGTTTAGGGTGATTTTTCCCAGATGCCAAACGATCGCCCAGAATCCCTAAAACAATGCGCTCACCCTAGGGTTTCACTCTCTTGATGCATTGTCCGGGGACGGGTCAGAAAAGCCATAGCGATCGCGGACGAGGTAGAGAGGTCGCCCCTTGACTTCTTCATAGATCCGTCCTAGATACTCCCCCATAATTCCTAGGGTTAAAAGCTGAACTCCGCCCATAAACAGTACGGCCACCATCAAGGAGGGATATCCCGGTAAATCCACCCCATAGATGAGAGTACGCAACACCAACCAAAAGGCATAGAGGAGGGCAATGGTGGAAATACACAGACCAATATAGATCCACACTTGCAGGGGCTTGACACTAAAGGAAAAGATGGCATTCAAGGCAAAATTCCACAACTGCCAATAACTCCACTTTGTCTGGCCCCGATGACGGCGGGGGCGATCGAAATACACCGCCGTCTGGCGAAACCCCACCCAGGTAAACAGGCCTTTCATAAACCGATTTCGTTCCGGCATTTGCCGAAGGGCATCCACAACCCGCCGATCCATCAGGCGAAAGTCCCCCGTATTAGCGGGTATGGGAACGGCACTGATCCAGCCCAAAACTTGATAAAATCCGTGGGCCGTCAATCGCTTTAACCAATTCTCCTGGCGACGCAGGCGAGTGCCATAGACCACATCAAAACCCTGTCGCCATAGTTCCACCATTTCCCCTAAGACTTCCGGTGGATCCTGGAGATCCGCATCTAGGGGAACCACGGCTTGGCCACAACTGTGATCAATGCCAGCGGTGAGGGCAATGTCTTTACCAAAATTGCGGGATAGGCTAATGACTTTTAAGGGGGGATGGCGATGGTGGTAGGTCAGCAAACGAGCAAGGGTATCATCCCGACTGCCATCATTGACACAAATGACTTCATAGCTGAGGGAGAGGGTCTCTAAACTTTGGAACAAACGCTCAAAGAGATTCTCCAGGTTGGTGGCTTCGTTGTAGCAGGGAATGATGATCGACAATAGGGGCACAGGACTGACCATTCATCCTCCAGCAAGATAACACCCTATGGACGATTTTAGGATAAACCCTGGGGCCAGCAATCCCATTCCCCGGCTGGAATTTGGGGTTGGAATAAAACTTCAGATTTTTTTGCTTGCATTTCGTCGTCAACATGCAGAGAATACTCCTACAGGTTCCGTACAGGTTACTGAGGATGGGGAGTGAGTCATACATTTTTGGTGGATGTGGGTCGATGGCTTTTACAGGGGCAGTGGCGCGGTGGCGATCGCCCGCCCATCGATGTAACGGGTAAGATACTTGTCACCTATAGCCAGGATGATTGGTTTGTGATGGCGGCTAAATTGAGCTATGCCGACACTGAACAACCGGATATCGTGCTGCAATACCGAGGCAAATTAGCCCTCAATGATCAGACCTATACATTTATTCTTCAGCACAGTGCCTTAGGTCGTCTGGAAGGAGAAGGCTGGATTGGGGAGCAGTCGATTGTGCAGCGGTTTTGGCTATTGGGGGATACAAAGCGGCGGGGTGGTTTTGAAAATTTGTGGCGGTTAAATGACAATGAATATTTTATTTCCAGCGGCTTGACCACTGGCCACAAACTCACTGACCTGATGGAAGCCACCTTAAAACGGGTGTCAACCTAATGGCAATATGAATGACAACATTAGGAGAATAACAGTGAGATAATAAAGGTATAGCGATCCCAAGGCCCCGCTGCCCTAAACACCCGCAAG
The DNA here is from genome assembly GCF_029582805.1 of Candidatus Synechococcus calcipolaris G9. NCBI lineage: Bacteria > Bacillati > Cyanobacteriota > Cyanophyceae > Synechococcales > Synechococcaceae > Synechococcus > Candidatus Synechococcus calcipolaris. Next base: position 69,098 of record NZ_JAKKUT010000007.1, read on the forward strand.
AATAAGGGAGGGAGAGTCATGCTCATCATGTTGACAGAAAATCAGCTGCTTTACCCGGAGCAGGTGTGTCCCAATTGTCTATGGGCCGATGGTCAGGGTCAGCCCCGTTGGCATAAGGATCAATTGCGCTGTGGTGCCCCCATTGGCTGTACCGGCGATCGCATCTGTAAACAATTTCGCTGTCAGATGGGATTTCGCTTGGCCCAAATTAACGAGATGCCCGTTACCCTATAGAAAAGGAATCATAACATTGGGGATTTTATTGTGACGTGGCGTGGTCTTGCTTCAGTTCCGGATCGAATCTTTTCGTCGTTGGCCTATTTATTGCCCTTATTTTATGTCATGCCCTTTGGCAGTTCCCTTTTTGCCATGTTTCCACCTCTGCAAGTGCTTTATCTGGCTGTTTTACCCATTGCGGTGGTCTATTCTATTCCCTTTGCCAGTTTGATTGTCTTTATGGTGCTGTACCTTTTAGTTGTGCGAAATAGCCGCATTAGTATGTTCATTCGCTACAACACGATGCAGGCCTTGCTCATGGGGATTGCCATCTTTTTAATTCAATTGGTGCAGATGTTGCTGGGGCGGATTGATCCCCTGCAATTTCTGATGCAGGTTTTATCAAATTTTGTCTTTATTGGTGTATTAGCGGCGGTGATTTTCGCGGTAATCCAATGTATTCGCGGCATCTTTCCAGAATTACCCACCCTATCCGATGCGACGAAAAGCCAGGTATTCTAAAGGATTGAGCCTAAAGGACTGAGGTTGATAAAGGGGAATTCTATGGGCCAAGGGACTGGGCTAGGGTGCAAGAGTGCAGGGGCGATCGCTCCTATGAGAAACAGCATATATTGTTCCAATTCTAGCCATGGACATCTGTGATCCATACTATGGCAGAGAATAGGGCTACCCTGGAATTGCGGGCCACTGACGGTACGATCCAAACCCTCGTCCTAGAGGGGGAGCGGACGTTCATCGGTCAGGGAGCAGATAATCAAATTGTTTTGATCGAGGAAGGCATTTCTCGCCACCATGCCTGCATTTTGTTTAAGGACAGTGAATATGCCCTCGTGGATATGGGCAGTGCCCAGGGAACCCTGCTGAACCAGGTTAAACTACGGCCGCGGCAGCCAGCCCGTCTCAATGCCGGCGATCGCCTGCACATTGGTACCTACGAAGCCATCTTTCAACTTAGTTTAGTCAATGATTTAGTCAGTGATTCAGCCAGTGAGGCCTCAAATACCCACTTGCCTGGAACGGTGGTGATGGGGGCAACGGCAACCCCAATGCTTCAGGTGGCCACACCCCAATGGCTCCAGGAATTTCCCCTCAAACAAGATAACATTCTCTTCGGCCGTGATCCCCAGGCAGATATTGCGGTGGATCATGGCCTAGTGTCCTATCACCATGCCCGTCTCGAACGGGAGGGCGATCGCTACCGCATTATCGATCAAGGCAGTAAGAATGGCCTATGGCTGCGGGGAGTGCGGGTCACGGATCACCTCCTGGAACCGGGGGATGTCCTTCGGATTGGCGAGGTTCTCACCCTGACCTACCTTTTGGTTGCCTCAACCCAAGTCTCAGAACACACCGCCCCCCTCAATCTTCGCCATCGTCGCTGTCTCACCTTGGGCCGAGATCCGGCCAATGATACGGTGCTGGATCATCCCGTGGTATCCCGTTTCCATGCCCAAGTGGAATTGGTCGAGGGTCAATGGCAGCTTCAGGATCTCGACGCCGCCAATGGAACCTATCTCAATAATCGCCGAGTTCACAAAGACAAACCCCTGGCCATCTACGGCGGTGATGTGATTCGTATTGGCCCCTATAGTCTTGTTTTTAGTCCCGATGAAACGATTGTTCCCCATAACGATAGTGGCAATTTACGCTTGGATGCCATTCATTTAAGTAAAGTCACCCCCAAGGGAGCGCGGCTCCTTCAGGATATTTCCCTATCCATTTTGCCCCGGGAATTTGTGGCCATTGTCGGCGGTAGTGGGGCCGGGAAGTCTACCCTGCTGGATGCCTTAAATGGTTTTCGCCCGGCAACCGGTGGCACCGTTCTCGTCAATGGCTATGATCTGTATCGCAATTTCAATGCCTATCGCACCCAGATTGGCTATGTGCCCCAGGATGACATTATCCATCCCGAACTCACCGTGGCCCAGGCCCTCGACTATGCGGCCCAATTGCGCCTGCCCGCCGATACCTCCCTCCAGGAACGGCAAAAACAAGTCAATAAGGTGCTGGACGACCTAGCACTGATTCCCCGCCGCCATGTCCCCGTTAAAAGCTTGAGTGGGGGGCAACGGAAGCGGGTATCCATTGGCGTAGAACTATTGACTCGACCCAGTTTATTTTTCCTAGACGAAGCCACCTCTGGGTTAGATCCGGGCACGGAAACCCAAATGATGCAGCTTTTGCGCAAACTGGCGGATCAAGGGCGTACCGTGTTGCTGATTACCCATGCCACTAAAAATGTGATGATGTGCGATTTGGTGGTGTTTTTAGCGCGGGGTGGCTATTTAGCCTATTTTGGGCCGCCGGATCAGGCCTTGCCTTATTTTGGTGTCCAGGATTTTGATGAGATTTATCTGAAAATTGAAGATGAACCCAATGCCGAAAAATGGCAACATCGCTATGGCCAGTCCCGACTCTATCAAGACTACGTGGGCGATCGCCAGCGGCCCCTAGAAATTGATACCCAGGCCAGTCGCCAAATCAATGAAAAACGACAACCTCCCCCCATCCCCAATACGGGCATTTCCGGCTGGCGACAGTGGCTCATTTTAACCCAACGGAATCTTTCAATTTTGACCCAGGATCGGGCGGCAATGATATTGATGTTGCTCCTAGCTCCAGTACTGGGACTGTTAGATTTTGTACTCTGGAAACCCAATATTCTTGATGCCGATCAGGGAGATGCCGGCCAGGCCTTCACCATGGCCTTTGTGGCGGTTTTGATTGCCGTTATGGTGGGCAGCCTAACGACGATGCGGGAAATTGTCAAAGAGACGGAGATCTATCGGCGGGAACGGATGGTCGGGCTACAAATTTGGCCTTATATTTTCTCTAAGCTTGGGCCCTCCTTTTGTTTAGCCCTCTATCAAGCGGCCGTGTTCCTTGGTCTAAAACTATTAGCGGTGCGGCTAGAGACCCCCCCGGAGGCGATCGCTGGGTTGTTTTTCACCCTCTTTTTAACCACCTTTGGCGGCATGATCATGGGCCTCTTAGTCTCAGCCCTATCACCGACCCAAACCGTTGCCCCCCTCCTGGCTATTTTATTTTTAGTGCCTCAAATTACCTTTGCCGGTGCCATTATTCCCCTCAAGGATCTCGGTATCCCTGGGCGACTCATTAGTGATCTGACTCTGACCCGCTGGAGCTACGCCAATTTTGTCTCCTTGGTGGGTTTTGGCCGGGATGTGGTTGAAGATCCCTGCTGGCAACTGCCTAAATCCGATCGGGAGAACCTGGGCGATCGCGATAAAACCACCTGCCCCTGCCTAGGGGAAAATCTATTTAGTCAGTGCAACTTTCCCGGTGTTCGCAAAGAATACGACCCTGCTGTTCGCCAACCTGAACCCAGCCAGCCGGAGGAACCGGGAGATGCACCGGCATTACCGGAGAGTATTTTTGACTTTGATGATACCTATCGTGAGAATGTGGAAGCCTATAATCAGCGGGTTAAGGACTATCAGGCCGCCATGGATCAATGGCAAGACGAATTTGCCGAGTGGAAAGAAAAACGTGGCCGGGCGATCGCCAGTGGAGAAGCCCTCATCGATCGCTTTTGGAGTCTCCAATCCCATACCTTTGAAGCCAATCTACTCATGAACTGGTTGCGATTGGGGGGCATTGTCACCATTATGTTGCTTCTGGTCGGTTGGTTTCAAAAACGCAAAGATATTCTCTAGCTGAACGTTAGGCATATACGGACTATTGTCCTTAGGATCCAAAGACTCAAGCTCAGGGTCATTCCTTACTTAACAAAATCATTGTTGCTCTAGGGTTTTTCATCTCACAGTAAATCCGCAATTCCCTCTGGAAAATTATAATCAAAAAGCTGCTCCAGGGTATAGGGGCATTCATCTGGAAAAGCGACATAGGTCAATGGCGTTTCTAAAACCACCAAATCCAAACCCACAAGAAATCCCCGACTCAGAGCCTCTGGTATATAGGGTTTCAAACTGGGATTATCCAGTAACAACTCTTGGATATCTCGCCGTTGACCCCGAATTGTGACTTGCCAACTGCGACTTCGTTTTTCTGATTGATACTGCCACTTGAGCAAATGCCCAATCAATATCCCTAGCCGACTCTTTAACTCTTGTCGCTGTTGTCGCCCCAAGGCTTCAATTTCCTCGCTCAAGTTAATAATGTCTAACTCCGTAAATTGACCCCTTCGCAATAGCCTGGCCTGATTCTGTGTCCACCCATAGAAATCCGTTTCATAATCCTGGCCGGACTGGGGGCTTCCTTTAGCCATAGCTACAGTTTTGGCTTCTCCCTCTGTGTCTTGCAACGAATCTACTTTAGGCATCGGCATCACAGTTCCCCCACAGACTCATAAAGATCAACTAGGGCAACTTCAACCCCAACAGAGACTAAATTGATCTTGGCATCTAATCCACTGTGGTCAGAAAACAACCATTGATGATCCGCCTGTTTCACAAATTGCTCCCCATAGGGCCTGGTCTGGTCAATGACCAAATATTCCTGAAACGTGGGAATCGTCCGATAGGCGGCAAACTTATCCCCTCGGTCATAGGCACTGGTTGAGTCGGACAACACTTCTGCAATCAATAGGGGATTGGTGACGGTATCCTTGCGATTTTCTTGCAGTATCACTGGATCGGCCATCACCATCACATCAGGATAGGTATAAACCTGCAACTCTGGAACCCACAACCGTTGATCCGTAATGAAAACACTGTAGGGTTTCTTCCGTAAACTAGTCCATAACACGGCATACAATGACCCAACAACCTTATTGTGTTCAGGTGTGCCTCCGGTCATGCAAATGATTTCTCCATTACGGTATTCACGGCGGATGCCATCCATTACTTCCGACTCAGCTTCTAGGGCTAAGTAATCCTCAATGGTATAAAGAGGTTTTGATAGCTTTGCTAACATCTTCGTCAAGATGATTCTCCTAGCGGTAGGATGAGCCGCCTGAAATTTTCCTGAAGTGGATTTGAGCTAAGTTAACTCTGGCTAATTTCCTCATTCGTTAAATCTAGCCCCGTTTCCAGCGATCGCACCCCTGGGAGTAAGCCATCCCCCTTAGATTCCGGTTCAAAGCCGTGGAGAATTACATAAAAACAGGGAATGAGAAAGAGCGTCAGCACTGTGGCCAAGGCCAACCCAGAAAAGACAACAATACCTAGGGGCTGCAAAAATTCTGAACCCTCTCCCACCCCAAGGGCCAAGGGAAACATCCCCAACACCGTTGTAATCGTCGTCATTAAAATCGGACGCAGCCGCATGGGTGCTGCTTTCAAAATGGCCGATCGCCGACTACAGCCTTCCTGGAGATAGATCTGGTTAGCAAACTCCACCATAATAATGGCGTTATTGACAACAATTCCCACCAGCAACACCACCCCGACAATCACAGTGGCCCCTAATGCGGTTTGGGTCAGGTACAGTCCCCAAATGCCCCCCGCCAAGGCCAGGGGAATCGTAAACATGATCACCAGGGGATCTAGGAGGGAATTATATTGAACCGCCATCACCACAAAGACTAAAAAGGTCGCTAGCCCCCCCAAGGTGATCAGGGCCCCCTGCAATTGCCGATTGGCCGCTGCCGCCGCACTGGGTAAAACACTGACTCCAGGGGGAAACTCTATCTCCCCTAAAATTCCATTCACTTCTTCAATGGCCTGACTCAGATTGGCCCCTTCCGTGAGATTTCCCCCCACCATAAACACCTGCTGTTGGTTAATGCGGCGGATTTCCCCAGGAGCTTGACCCAGTTGGACATCGGTGACATCCCCTAGGCGCACTGGCCGCTGGTTGGGTACGGACAAGGGAATCTGCCCCAACTCCTCGGGCCGTTGAATGGAGTCTTGATCAATTTGAATGCGTACATCCACTAGGCGATCGCCCCGTTGCAGGCGGGTAGGCACAAAGCCATTAATAGAAGTTTGAATCGTCTGTCCCAACATCAGAGCACTAATGCCCAATTCTGACACCCGTTCCCAATCCGGTAAAATTTGAACCTCCGGTTGACGAGGATCCGCATCGGGACGAAACCGAACTAAGGTCGCTTTTTCATCTAAGGCCTGTAACACCTGGCGGCCAACCTGGGTTAACACCGCCTCGTCACTCCCCTGGAGCATCACATCTACATCCGCACCCCGCATGGGCGTATTGGTGAGGATGATGCCCCGCACCTGACCCGGACTCAGGCGGAGGCGGATATTCGCTAAATTTAAGGCATCGAGGGACTGGGTCGTTTCACTAATATAGCGATCTAAATTCACCCCTGGGGCAAGGGTAATATTACTGGATGCTCGCAGGGCATTGGGAGTTGTGTTTGTGCCAAATAGAGATCCCCCCGTTGTCGTAAAAACGGCCTCGGTTCCCGGCTGATCTAGCAAAACCCGATCCACTTCAGCCATGACCCGACGGCTGATCGTCAGGGGAGTCCCCGGAGGAAAATTAGCATTAAGGCTCACCTGCCCCGTATTAATCTGGGGTAAAAGTTCTTGGGGTAATTGACCGGCAATGATCCAACTACTGCCCCCTAAAATAACAACAACTAAGGTGACCGTGACCCACCGCCAATGGATCACTCCTGCTAGGGTTCGTTCATAGATCTGGGTTAAGCCAATAAACCGTTGATTAAACTGACGGAAAAACCAAAAGTTAGCCAAGCCACTGCGAACCGGTAAGCTCAAAATGCGTGAGGCCAGGGTGGGTACTACGGTTAGGGCCACCACCAAGGAGGCGGCCACGGAAAAACTAATAGTTAAAATCAACTGGTTAAAGAGAAGGGCAATGAGTCCCCCCAATAGCAAAAAGGGCAAAATGGCTACTAGATTTGTCAAGGTGGAGGCCAACAATGCCGATTCAATCTCTTGACTGCGCCGTTTTGACTCCTCAATATATTGCTCTTTGCTCATCGGGGCTTGATTTTGATTGATGTCCGCTAGGGTTTCCAGCATGACAATGGCGTTATCGACCACGATGCCTACCCCTAGGGCCAGCCCCCCCAAACTAAAGACATTCAGGGAAAAGCCAAAGACTCCCATCAGCAATAGGGCCACCATGGTGGAGAGGGGAATGGAAATGACAATAATTAGGGTTTGCCGCAGGGATCCCAAAAACAGGAGGACGGAGATCGCCGCCAAACAGGTTCCCGTCAGGCCGGCAATCATCACATTATTGAGGGAGTTGCGAATAAAGCGGGATTCATCCAAGACGGGGACAATCAGCGTATTTTCAGGAATGAGGCCCCGCTCCTCCAATTCAACGAGTTTGGCCTTGACCCCATCGGCGACGGCGACCGTATTGGCATCGGGCTGCTTGAGGATACTCACCTTGACCGCAGGTTGCTCATTCAGATTCACAAAGATCTGCTGCTCGGCACTGCCATCAATCACCTGGGCCACATCCCGCAGATAGGCCCGCCGCCCATCCCCCAGATCAAAAATCAGATTTTCAATATCTTCGACACCCTGGAAGCGGCCCACCGTGCGCGTTAGTGGTTCTGAATCAAATCCCCGCAACCGTCCCCCAGAAATATCCTGATTCCGTTCATCCAAGGCGGTCAAAATTTGATTTAGCCCCAGACCCACCGCCTGAAGCCGATCTAAATCCACAAGTATCCGCACTTCCTCGGCGGTTCCGCCGGAGACATCGGCACTGGCCACCCCCTGAACGACGCTCAGTTCCCGGCTCAGTTCTTCATCGGCAAAGACGCGCAATTCTCGTCCAGAGAGGAGATCGGAGGTGATGGCAAACTCGTAAACCGGTAATTGGGATGGATCAAACTTAAATAGACGGGGGGATTCGACAATATCCGGTAAGGTACTCCGGGCCCGGTTAAAGGCTGCGGTGGCCTCATTCAGGGCTTGATCCACATCCCCCCCCGGCTCAAAGAATAAATCTAAACTCACCTGACCCTCGCGGGTTTGGGAATAGATCTGCACCACTCCTTCGGTACGCCCTAGGGCATCTTCTAGGGGCTTGGTTACTTCCTCCACCGCGACACCGGGCACAACACCAGGCACTTCAAGGCGAACCCCCACCCGTGGATAGGTAATGGATGGCAACAGATCCACCTGAAGACGCATCAGGAAAAAGACTGCTAACACAATCACGGTCAAACTCAGCATCAGGGTGCCAATGTGACGGGTGATGGCTAGGCCACTAAAACTAAACCGGGAGGGGATATTCTTCATAAAAATTTAAGGAGTGACCAAGGGTTTAGACAGGGTGAAAGTAGAACGCGGTTCCCAAAATGCCAAAGGTGGCTAAAAGGAGGGCCCCCTCTAACCAATTGGAGCGGCCATCTAAGCTAATCAGGTTAGCAATCACCACGGAAATAATTACCGCGACCACTTCAAAGGCACTGAAGTTGAGATCCATGGGCTGACCAATGACTTGGCCAATTAAAACCAATATCGGCGCAACTAAAAGAGCCACCAGCAGACTCGAACCCATGGCAATGGATACCGAAAGATCCATATTATTTTTCAGGGCAACCCCCACCGCAGTGACATATTCAGCGGCTCCCCCCACCAAGGGTAATAAAATCACCCCCGTAAACAGAGGCGTTAAGCCTAGTCCCTCTGTGGCTTCTTCTACGGCTCCCACAAAAATTTCCGACTGGAAGGCAACCCCTAAGGTGGCCACGACTAAGACGGGAATCCAAACCTTTAGGTTGGGGGGGCTATTATGATGGGCTTCCATTTCCTCGCTGAGTTCCACTTGACTGACATCGTAAAGGTAGCTGTGGGTTTTCAGGGAAAACAATAGGGTTAGCACATAGACGACAATCATGATCACGGCGGCGATAATGGACATCTGGGAGATGGCGGAGTCCGGCACCTGCTCAGAGGTATAGATCACCATGGCCGGCAAGAGAATCGCGGCGATCGCCACCGTCATCGAGGAACTATTCACCCGTGCCACCACCGGGGCAAAACTTTGCTCCTTGAAGCGAATTCCCCCCAAAAACATCGACAGTCCCAGGACTAGCAATAGATTGGCAATCAGGGTTCCGGTAATACTGGCTTTAACAATGTCCACCAACCCGGCCCGCAGAGCCACTAGGGCAATAATCAACTCTGTGGCATTCCCAAAAACCGCATTCAGTAAGCCACCAATGGTGGGGCCCGTTGCTAGGGCAACCTCCTCCGTGGCCGTACTTAACCAAATGGCCAGGGGAATAATACCCAAGGCGGCACAAAAAAACACAGCTAAAGCTCCCCACTCAAAATGCTCGGCGGCAACGGATAGGGGGATAAAGACTAAAAAACCAATGGAGATAAACCGCTTCAGTGACATGGTTGTACCCTACGAGGTTAGTCAAAATCGTTATGACTATGATATAGTCAATCCTAGAGGATGTAACTAATTGTTAATTATCCTAGCCTGAGCAGTTCAAAGAGTAACGGTTCACAGCGTCATTAGTCGAAATCAGTTGAGTTAGGAGCATAGTTTATGACGGAATGTTTGCGTGTTGGACAGTCCGCCCCGGATTTTGAAGCCACTGCTGTCTTTGATCAAGAGTTTAAGACCCTGAAACTGTCGGATTATCGTGGCAAGTATGTGGTTTTGTTTTTCTATCCCTTGGATTTTACGTTTGTCTGTCCCACAGAAATTATTGCCTTTAGCGATCGCCACGGTGAATTTGCCCAATTAAACACCGAGGTTTTAGGGGTCTCAGTGGATAGTCAATTTTCCCACTTGGCCTGGACCCAAACCGATCGCAAATCAGGGGGTGTGGGTGATCTCAAATATCCCCTAGTGTCTGACATTAAAAAAGAAATCAGTGCGGCCTATAACGTTCTCACGGACGATGGCATTTCCCTGCGGGGGCTGTTCATTATCGATCCAGAGGGTATTGTTCAGCACGCCACCATTAATAATCTTTCCTTTGGCCGGAGTGTAGATGAAACCCTACGAACCCTCCAGGCCATTCAGTACGTCCAATCCCACCCCGATGAAGTCTGCCCAGCGGGTTGGCAGCCTGGGGATAAAACCATGAATCCGGATCCGGTGAAATCCAAGGTCTATTTTGAAGCGGTATCCTAGGATTGGCTAGCGTTAAAAAACGTTAATCTCCCTTATTCACTTAATTTTTTGCTGGGGATGGGCTTGCTTCTTGGAGAGCGGCCCATTCTTTTTTCTTGGGATTCTTTTTGCGTGAATGTTACTTAAATTTTATAGTTGGTGTAGGTCAGCTTACTGAACGTCAAGAGAAAGCCGTATCCTTGCCCATTAAAATTACAGTTCAATCATGACCTATGTCAGCACAACAACCCTCAGCTTTGACGAGTTCATTGCCCAATACGGTGATGATGACCGCTACGAACTTGCCGATGGAGAACTCACCGACATGGAACCAACAGGGCCCCATGAAACCGTGAGTGGGAAGCTTGCTGTTCACATCGGAATTGCGATTACGAATGGCAAACATCCTTGGTTTATGCCGCGCACTTGCTTGATTCAACCTTTGGCAGAGGTCGCCACCGCTCGTCGTCCCGATATTATTGTCCTAGACGAACCCTTTTTGGTTCATGAACCCCGTTGGCAGCAAGAACCTGTGATCACCCTAGGTCGTTCGATCAAGCTGGTTGTTGAAGTGGTCAGTCGTAATTGGGAAACGGACTACGCCCGCAAGGTTGAGGAATATGCCCTCTTGGGGATTCCTGAATATTGGATTGTTGACTATCGCGGACTAGGTGGGATCCGCTTCATTGGTAAACCGAAACAGCCGACCTTTACCGTCTGCCAATTGGCGGGGGAGGAGTATCGTCAGCAACAATATCGACTCGGTGAGGCGGTTTCGTCGGGACTGTTACCCAATCTACAACTCTGTCTAGAGGATATTTTGCCTCGCTAACCCCCCTCGTTCCCAATAGCCTCTCTTATTGCATTGGCTAATGCCCCCTCAAGAAGAACCATAGGGGTCATAATATTTATGCTGCAATTATGCCGCGAGATGAGTTTCCACGGTAGATACGAGGGTTTGAGTCCAATGCTCCGCTAATTGATCCGTGGCCGCTTCAACCATGACGCGAATCACGGGTTCTGTCCCAGAGGCCCGCACCAACACGCGGCCGCGATCGCCCATGTCTTGGATGGCTTGTTCAATCATGCCCTGAACCGGTTCACAGTCTTGCCATTGCAGTCGTCGCTGGCGATCGCTGACACGGACATTACGCAAAATTTGTGGATAGGGCTGGAAACTCGCATCCCGCAATTCCTGTAGGGACTGGCCCGAATCCTGCACCAGGGTTGCCAAGTGCACGGCGGTTAATAACCCATCGCCACCCACGCCATAATGACGGCAGAGAATATGGCCCGATTGCTCTCCCCCCAACATTGCCCCATGGCGTATCATCTCCGCATGGACATACTGATCCCCCACGGCGGCCCGCACCAACTGCCCCCCGGTTTGCTGCCAGGCCCGTTCAAACCCTAGGTTAGACATGACCGTAGCCACAATGAGATCTCCCGGAAGTTGCCGCTGACGTTGCAGGGTTTGACCCCAAAAATAAAGAATGTGATCCCCATCCACGGTACGGCCAAGACTATCCACCGCCAATACCCGATCCGCATCCCCATCAAAGGCAAATCCTAAATCTGCACGGGTTTCGGAAACAGCAGTCTGGAGAGGGCCTAAATGGGTCGAGCCACAGTCCACATTGATGCGATCGCCATTGGCCTGATCATGGAGGCAAATCACCTCCGCTCCTAGGGCGCGAAAAACATCGGGGGCGATCGCCACCGCCGCACCCCAGGCTAAATCTAAGACCACCCGCAAACCCTGCAAAGGCTGACGAGAATCTAGGGGAGACTGAACGGCTTGGCGATAGGTTTGCAAGAGTTCCGGGCGATAGAAGTGATGCCCCCAAGTACCCGTGTCCGGTAAGCCTGGCCCTTTATTTAAGTGGGCTTCCAATTGTTTTTGGAGCGCAGGGGCGAGTTTACTACCATCGCTGCCAAAAATTTTAATGCCGTTATCTTCCGGTGGATTATGGCTAGCGGAGATCATTGCTCCCCCCACCGCCGCCGTTTTCTGGGTCAAATAGGCAATACAGGGGGTGGGACACAGGCCCACATGCCACACTTCTAAACCTGCCGCCGTCAACCCTGCCGCTAAACTCACCGCCAACATATCACTGGAGTTACGGGAATCTTGGCCCAAAATAAAGGGATGGCCGCCGTCCCCACCTTCCTGAAAAACCTGTTCCTGGAGAACTCGCCCCGCCCAATATCCCAACTGCAAGGCCAAGGTGGGAGTCAGCAATTCACCGGCCCGGCCGCGAATGCCATCGGTGCCAAAACGAATCGGGGTTGCCTTCGCTGCATTCATGGATTAAAACTCCTCACGCCACACCACGCTCTGTTGCTTGCTATTCTGCTAAATTTAGTCAATCATGCGAAAGAGCAAACTTAACATTACGTTACCTGCCAGGACTATAGCATCTTCTTTTTCCGGTGAACAGTTGCAGGGACGGAAAACCTGCGGCAAGCTACATTAAGGACTAGGTGAAGCTCTGAAGCACTTTGCCTTAAAGTAAGGTTGATCACGTTTGCTGTCTGGGGTAGCTATGACATCAGTACTGGACGTTCCCAATTCCGATCTTGTGCAGGAGATGCCATCGGATCAGATCCTCAGCGATCGGCTGAAATTGGTACAGGCCGTGCTAGTGGAGGTCTTAGAGGCTGAATCTGGCAAAGAACTGGTTCAGTTACTCCGACGATTAGGCGCATTGTCTTCGCCAGAAGGTCAGGCCCTCCATGCACCGGAAGGAGACCTGCTAAAAGTCATTGAGTCCTTAGAATTGAGCGAGGCAATTCGAGCTGCCCGGGCCTTTAATCTTTACTTTCAAATCATTAATATTGTTGAACAAAATTACGAGCAACGACAAAATCGCCAACGCACCCAGCAGGAACCGATTAATCTTCGTTCCCTGACCACCGATAATCTATCCTGTGTCAGTGGTGAATCCTTTCCCTCTCCTCCCAGTTCGGCAGATGAGCGGAGTGGCCCCAGTGAACGCCTAGAGCATAGCCTTTATGAAGTTGCCCCACCGGGACAGCGTCATGGTTCCTTTGCCTGGTTATTTCCCCGCCTGCGGGCCCTGAATGTTCCACCCCGCTACATTCAAAATCTGATTAATCAACTGGATATTAAGTTAGTCTTTACGGCCCATCCCACGGAAATTGTCCGCCAAACCATTCGGGATAAGCAGCGGCGGGTTTCTCGGATTTTGGATCAGCTGGATCTTGTTGAACAGCCGGGCTACCACCATACCTGGACAGCGGCAAGCCTGCGGGAACAACTCACGGAAGAAATTCGCCTCTGGTGGCGTACCGATGAACTCCATCAATTTAAGCCGGAAGTTATCGATGAGGTGGAATACACACTCCACTATTTCAAGGCGGTTATCTTTGATATTATTCCCCAGCTATATCGCCAATTTAAGACCACGCTAAAGCAGACATTTCCTGACCTGGAGCCACCGCGCTATAATTTTTGCCGGTTTGGATCTTGGGTGGGCAGCGATCGCGATGGTAATCCTTCAGTCAAGCCAGAAGTAACTTGGCAGACGGCCTGTTATCAACGTAATTTAGTCCTAGAGGAGTATCTCAAGTCCATTGAGCGGTTGATTAATCTCTTGAGTCTCTCCCTGCATTGGTCCGATGTCCTACCGGATCTATTGGACTCCCTAGAGCAGGATCAGCGGCAGTTACCCAATATTTATGATCAATTGGCGGTACGTTTTCGCCAGGAACCCTATCGTCTCAAATTAGCTTACGTTCTTAAACGGTTACAAAATACCCGCGATCGCAACAATCAACTCAAATCCTATTCCTTTAATCGTTTAGAACCCGAGGAGATCACCGCAGGTCAATACTATGCCAACGGTGGAGAATTCCTCCAGGAGCTGCTCCTGATTCAGCGAAATCTCAAGGAAACGGGGCTAAGTTGCCGGGAACTGGAAGACTTAATCTGTCAGGTGGAAGTGTTTGGCTTTAATTTAGCCATTTTAGATATTCGCCAAGAAAGCTCTTGCCACTCCGAAGCCCTCAATGAAATTACCTCCTATTTAGATCTGTTGCCCTGTCCCTACACAGAGCTATCGGAGGCAGAGCGCACCCACTGGCTTTTAAGCGAACTCTCCACCCGTCGCCCCTTAATTCCAGGGGAATTACCCTTTTCCGAGCGAACCAAAGAAATCATTGAAACCTTTCGGATGGTGCGACTACTCCAACAGGAATTTGGGGTTGAACTTTGCACCACCTATATCATTAGCATGAGCCATGAAGTCAGTGATCTGTTAGAGGTGCTGCTTTTGGCAAAGGAGGCGGGGCTATACGATCCGGTGACGGGACACAGTACACTGCAAGCCATTCCCCTCTTTGAAACCGTCGAAGATCTCAAGCACGCCCCGACGGTGCTGAGTCAGTTTTTTACCCTACCCTTTTGTCGTGCCTATCTAGCCAGTAATCAAACCCCCTACTTGCAAGAGGTGATGTTGGGCTATTCCGATAGCAATAAGGATTCTGGGTTTCTCAGTAGTAACTGGGAGATCTATAAGGCGCAACAGTGTTTACAGAAAACAGCGGCAGAATATGGCTTGCAACTGCGAATTTTCCACGGCCGTGGCGGTTCCGTTGGTCGGGGAGGTGGCCCGGCCTATGCGGCAATTTTGGCCCAGCCCGGACAAACCATTGATGGCCGGATCAAGATTACGGAACAGGGAGAAGTGTTGGCCTCCAAGTATTCCCTGCCGGAATTGGCTCTATTTAATCTGGAGACGGTGACAACGGCAGTGATTCAGGCGAGTTTACTGCGAACCAGTATTGATGAAATTCAACCCTGGCACGAAATTATGGAGGAGTTAGCGGCGCGATCGCGGCAGCATTATCGCCATCTGATCTATGAGCAACCCGAGTTCATTGATTTCTTTAATCAAGTGACCCCCATCCAAGAAATTAGCCAACTGCAAATTAGCTCGCGGCCAACGCGGCGGGGCGGCAAGAAAACCCTAGATGGCTTGCGGGCAATTCCCTGGGTATTTAGTTGGACTCAAACTCGTTTCCTGGTGCCTTCCTGGTATGGCGTAGGTACTGCCTTTAAGGGATTTTTGGATGAAAAGCCAGCGGAGCATCTGTCCTTGCTGCGCTATTTTTACTACAAATGGCCCTTTTTCCGGATGGTAATTTCTAAGGTGGAAATGACCCTCTCTAAGGTAGACCTAGAAATTGCCCGTTACTACGTCCATGAACTGAGTAATTCCGATGAAGATCGGGACATCTTTTTACGTTTGTTTGATCAGATTGCCCAGGAATATTATCTCACCTGTGAGTTAGTGCTAACTATCACCGGACATAAACGCTTACTCGATGGGGATCCCACCCTCCAGCGATCGGTGCAGCTACGGAATAAAACCATTGTTCCCTTGGGCTTTTTGCAAGTATCCCTATTAAAACGCCTGCGTCAACACAATAGCCAAACTACCTCCGGCGCAATTTTGCGATCGCGCTATGGCCGCGGTGAACTCCTCCGGGGAGCTTTGCTCACCATTAATGGCGTGGCTGCGGGAATGCGGAATACCGGCTAGAAATACTAGAGCATAGGTTAAAGCTTGCTTTAGGGGAGGCATGGGAAGATTGCATCCCCAGTTCCTCCCATTAAACGATCCAGTGACTCCAAACAGTTCAGTAACTAGGGGCGCATGGTGATACTGAAGTAAATCCCATCGGCTTGCAGACTGGGAGCTTGATCTGGCAAGTTCAGCAGGGGAATGGCGTACTCAAACTTAATATCCAGATTCCGCACGGGCTGAATCAACAGTCCCATACCTACGCCCGCCAGGAAATTATTGGGAACCACACCATTGGGGTTACTGCTATTGTTCCAAACCCAGCCCGCATCAAAGAGGGGGTTAATGGAAATAATTGGACGACGGTTACTTGCCCGCAAAACGGGAAAACGAGCTTCGGTGGAAAAGCGAATCCCATTGTCGCCAGAACGGGCATTGGTGGGATAGCCGCGCACGGAAAGACCGCCGCCAATCACAAACTGATGGAAGGGTAGCAAACTGTTGGGGGAAAGTTGAATATCCGTCCGCAAAATCATGAAATTATCAGCCCAGAGTTGCTGAACCCGTTGACCATTGCCAACCCAGCTAAAGAAATTACCATCCGGTGCGGGGGATGGATTCTGGGTGGCTCCAAAAATGGGTACGCCAAAGTTAAACTGGGAGCGGAAGGCCCAAGCACCACTGTCATCGCGGCGCGTGTAGTCCTGGGCGAATTCAAAGACCCGTGAGGCACTGTAGCCGTCTTCATTGGGGCCAATGCCAAAGGGAAAGGGTTGATTGTCAAAGAGGAAGGTTTGACCGTTCTGGGCAAGGAAACCGGCTGAAAAGGCTAACTCTTCCCGGAACGTACGAATTACGGGCTGGCGAAAACCAATTTGGTAGATAGAGGCTTCGCTGCGGATGCCAAAATCCGCCACATCCGCTTGGGTGATTTTACTACCCGCGATAACGGTTCGCAGAGATAGAGTACCATTCATGGCATTCACCGGCAGGCTGTAGCCAAATTCACCGGTATTGGATCCCCCCCAATTAAAGGTTCCCAGATTATTGCCGAGGGAATAGGAGGCATAGAGGGTATCGCCGCGACCAGAGAGATTTCGATAGGCCAGAAAGGCGGTGCTGCGCTCCGGGGCCACGGCGGGGGGGGAATTGTTATCCATGCCAAAGGAGGCATTAAACCAGTTGGCGGGTATCACCCGAATCACCAAAATGGAGTCTTCTGGGTTGGCACCAGGCTTTAAGCTGGCGGAAACATTTTCAAAAAGGGGATCACTCCGCAACAGTCGGAGTTGGTCTTCGAGGCGATCGGAGTTGAGGGGGACCCCTGCCCCTAGGCGGATGCGGCTGGTAATGTAGCTTGTAACAATGCCCTTATTTCCTTCAACTTCAATGTCTTCAAGGCGGCCTTCAAAAACCTGGATGACGATGGTTCCATCGGTAGCTTGCTGCGTATCCAGTTCGGCACGGGAGCTAAAGTAGCCATTATCGAGATAGAGCTTAGTAATGTCATCCGCCGCCTGTTGCAAGTCCTCTAAATCAACGGCGCGACCTTCGAGGGGAGCAATAATGGGATCAAATTCAGTGGGGCCAAAGACCGTACTGCCTTCCACAATGATCTCATTGACGTTCAGGGTGATCCCTGTAGGTTCCAAGGGCTGAGGGGGCGGGGGGGGGGGCGCAAGTGGAGCTTCGTCGTCGGGTCTTAGGGGGGGGGGCAATGGGCAACGGTGGTTCTAGGGGGGGGGGCAATGGGCAACGGTGGTTCAAGTTGCTGCTGGGTGGGAGTGGTTTGGGGTAACTGCGGCCCCTGGGCGATCGCCCCATTGGGAGAGAACAACTCTAAGCCAATGCCAATAGAACACAGCGATATGGCTGCACTGTAAAACTTTTTCATAGTAATTTTTCTCTCACCCTCACATTACGAAGCTGTTAAAACTAGGGCTGTACGCTCTATACGGCCAACCAAAGCCCAATAAACAAAGGTCCCAGATATATGCTCTATGATGAATAAAACAATTATTGAGACTAAGCGTCGTCTAAATGATCTAGATCAGACAACGATAGGTAGATTGCTGAGGAAAAATTGAGGCTTAAGCGTGTCTTAACCTCTTGATAATCATTAATTCAACAGAATTAATCTGTTAGAAAGAATTTTTATCTTTTCTTTGGCTAATCTACGACTATTTTTAGGGGGCTATTCTTTAAGGTGAGGAGATAAGCAATGGGAAAAACTATAACATAGGCTAACGATCCAGTGTATTTTAATTTAGAAAATAGTTATAGATGAATCCTGATGAACTGCTCACATTGGCAGAATGTAGAGAAATTGACCAAACTCTCCTGCCTGCTCAAGATCGCTTTGCGATCCGAATTACGGTCTATTCTCTGCGCTACTTAACTCCTGTGGCTGAGGAACGGGGCATTGACCTTGAAGACCTTCAGCCGGGAGATATTTATACCTGGATTGAGGGCGATCGCTCCCTACAGATGGAAGAGTTGAACCGTCCAGGCTTTATGGTCTGGTATGCCCAATTTTTAATTAGCTCTCTGGAGAAATTACGCCAGGTTGCCGCAACGCAGGAACTAACGATCAAAGACTTGACCGTTGACCAAATTATTAACTGGTTCCGCCATCAGGTGAATCAAACAATCGATGCCAATAAAAAATCATAAATCGCAACGAGATTTCATAAAATAAAAATACACCATATCAGCGGGGATGGACTTCTAGGGGCGATCGGGTCAAGTCCTCTTGCCGTGATCCTGAGGATGGCTTTGGTAAGGGCTTCTCGATACGCGGCATTCCCAGGGAATAGGTGAGGGCATAACTCCAGGCCAATAGGGAAAACCAGAGTTGGGGGGCACGGGGTTCAAGCCAAGGTTGGAGCGATCGCACGATTCCGGGAACCCAAAGACCTAAAATACCGTGCAAAAAGGCTTCCCAGGTAAAACTGGCGTAGCTCCCTAGCCAGCGCACCATATCCCCAGGGCCGACCATATCCCAAATCCAGTAGAGTAAACCCGGATTTTGCCAAGCGGCGGTCAGGGCCATGCGATTAAAGGGCCACCACCCCGCTCGATCTTTAATAAAGCGATCGGTGAGTTCGGGGGATTCCTGGCCGAGAATGCCAAAAAACGTATTCAGCATGGCATTGATCCGGTTCGGCGGTAGGGACTTACCCGGAGGTACCATCATGCCACGGGAAAAAAGCCAGGTGACGGCGGTATTACTTTGGTAGGCGCGGATTTGGTTCAAGTGCTGGGATGTGAGTAAGTCATGCTTCAAGGCGGTGGCAAGGAGATCTGTCAACCGAGGCAGATTCCGCACTAGGGAGCCAAAACCCGTAAAGACGAGGGGAGATTGCAACGAGGCGGCATCCCCGATCGCCACCAAACGGTCAATGGCCACGGCGCGATCGCCACTGTGATGACTAAAATAGCCGGGAATATAGCCAAAGGTGGGCTTAACCCACGTTAACTCATCTAACTGACAGCGACGATATTCCGGCAAAATCGTAAAAAAGTCTTCGTACATTTCCAACAGTGACCCCGGATTTTGGCGATCTATGTGGTGGTAGTGGAACAGATAGATCGTTAACTCATCGCCGCCCCCAGGGAATAATTCCCAAATCAATTGGCGACCCCGGGAAATATCCCCATGACTATAGAGGACATCCCCATAGGTTGAGTCCCACACCTGGGGTTGAATACCAGAGACAATGGCCCCCACCGTTGGGCAAACACTATTAAAGGGTCGGCCCTGATTCAGTTGCCAGGCAATGGGAGATGCGGTTCCCATGGCATCCACTAACAGCCGACCGGTGGCGGTACACATTTGACCGTTGCGGCGATCGCGGGCTTCAATGCTCACCTGTTCTGGACTCACCTGGGCCCCCTGAAACTCGGTTTGATCCCAAATCTCTCCCCCCGCTTCCCGTAACTTATCGCCACATAGGGCTAAAAAACGGCTGGAATCGAGGGCAACATTCAACACCGTGGGGGTATGAAGCACCGGTGATTGGCAATGGGCCGGGCAGTTGCCATCAAAGAATTTATTAAAGCCATCGGCATACTCTCGGGCAATGACCGACTCAAATTCAGCCGCCGTAAATAACCCTAAATCAATCAAGCTCTGGAATTCTCCCCGAGAAATATTCCATTCCCGATTCATGCGTCCAAAGGGGAGTCGCTCTAATAGCAGAACTCGATAGCCCAAACGGGCCATTACCGCTGCATGGATCACCCCTAGGGCCCCGCCAATGTAGATCAGGTCGTACTCTGGGGATGGGGTCGATTCATGACTATTAAACGTATAACCATTGGAACTATTGGATTCATAAGCCTTCGCTGCATGGCCATGGGATGCCCTAGGATGGGCCTCAACCGTCGTAATCACCGTCCGTGGCTGTTGGGGATTGAGAACTTCCTGTCGCCAGCGTTGTTCCCACCAGTAAACTCGCTCTAGATCCGCTTTACCATTGGGCATTTTCTGAAAATACTGCACCGTCAGGGGATAGTCTTGGGCTAGGGCCGTAAAAATCGAGTCCTGTTCCAGATCAACCCTAGGGGGAACTTGGGGAGTGAGGGGAAAGGTGGTGGCGAGTTCTTGACGTAGCGATCGCCCTAGTTTTTTTTCCTGGGGAAACGGTTTTGACCCCCATCGAAAAATTTTAAGGTATGTGGTACGCTGTAATGTCCAAATAAAGATCGCCAGTTGACTCTCACTGCGGGGATGACTGAGGCGACAGCCTGTGGGAGTGATTATTTTTTGGGCGATCGCCGGTGCATAATCCTGATGAAGCCAATGTAAAACGGCCCCAGAATCAGGGGTAGGGACTTCCAAATATAAAATTTCTTGCATTTTGTTTCGATATCCCTCGAACAGGCTTGACAGGCAACCGAAATGCAGTACACTTCCTGATACTTAGTTTAAGAGAGTTTACAGATTCTCATAAAGTCGTTAGCTGTCCTATGCATTATCCCATCCCTGGTAATCTTCAGGAAATGACCGCCCTCAATGAACACCCCATCAACGAAGAGTTGGTGGCAGCGGCGATCGCTGGCGTGATCCAAATTTCCCGCTCCCAGGGCCAAACCCTTGAAGATGTACGCCAGATGGTCTTAGCCGAAGATGATTTATTAGATACGTCCACCAGAAAATGGCTCAGCGAGATTGTCGGCCAAGCTTGGGATAATTTAAGTTAATCGAATAAATTAAATCAATTAATGGCGATCGGGGCTAGCGAGTTCCAGATTCTAGTTTACGTTTGAGACAATACTGGCCATTTTCCTCATAGCCAGCCGGGCAGGTACTCCCCAGCTTGATCACCGCTGGTTGCGCCCCCTGATTGGGGGAACAGTAATTCTCAGAAACCGCCGTATAGTTGCGGGGACAACGAGAACCTACTTTATTTACCCCCGTGACGGTTTGACTCAAGGCTTGGGCACCAATGATCAGGATTCCAGCACCCACCATCATGATCAGTGGCGATCGCCACCCTAGAGAAGAGGATTTCATGCTAACGCTGCTCCATACTTGGCATCAGACTAGGCTACCAAGCAGGTCGAAAAGCGTCTGTTATCGGGCTAACGTGATGCTCATCAGTAATTTTTCGATGCTGTTGTTTGTCCATCTAAGCGTTGGGCAATCCAGGTTTTAATAACGGCCTGGCGATGAATACCTAGGCGTTGGGCTTCCCTGTCTAGTGCTTGAATCATCCACATCGGAAAATCAACATTGACCCGCTTAATTTCCAATTGCGGACGTTTCACTGTACTTAGATCAAAATATTCAAGCACAGGCTCTCCGCGCTCAAATTTTAGATCTAGTTCTTCAGCCTTCATAGAGCTTGATTTCCTCATGACGAGAACGGCGGACAGAAGGATTACGGAAATTAATGGAAAAATTCTTGCAGGTCAAGCTACCGTCTGGACATTCGTTGCGTGTATTGCGATTGAGTGATTAAACTTACAGTTAGGTCAATAAACTAATTTAGACTAGAGTTAGACCAAAATATAAATATCCTAGGTCAAGAGCATTCGATATGGCACTTGCGCCCGTAGTCTACATACCCACAGAATTAGAAACTGTCTTATCTCGCCAAAGCAGCCGAATTCTCTCGGCCCATGTTCCATCTGGGGCGAGTTTGCGAATTAAGCTCATTGAATCCGGTGGCATCGAAGAACTGGTGGAAATCCCCGCCACTGCTTACCATCTTTTAGTAGATATTCTCACCCAGATGGCTCAGGGAAATGCGGTGACAATGATTCCTGTTCATGCTGAACTCACGACCCAAGAAGCCGCTAACCTCCTCAATGTCTCTCGCCCTTTCTTAATCAAACTTCTAGAGTCTGGGGAAATTCCTTACCGTACAGTTGGGACGCATCGCCGGATTTGCTGCCAAGACGTGATGGACTACAAGCAAAAAACTGATCTGGCTAGGTCACAGGCATTAGATGAACTGGTGGCTCAAGCACAAGAACTTGGTCTGGGCTATTAAGGATGGCCGGGAATTACACGGCTCTTTTTGATGCCTGTGTTCTCTACTCGGCTCCATTGCGGGATTTACTAATGCAGCTTGCTTTAGCAGATCTCTTTCGGGGCAAATGGACAAACGAGATTCATGATGAATGGATGCGTAATCTTGCTCAAAACCGTCCTGACATAACCTTAGAACAACTGAAACGGACAAAAAATTTAATGAACACCCATGTCCGTGATTGTTTGATCACCGACTATGAATGGCTGATGCCTTGCCTGGAGTTGCCTGACCCTAAGGATCGTCATGTTCTGGCTGCGGCAATTCATGGCAAGGTTGACGTAATTGTGACCTTTAACCTGAAAGATTTTCCACCAAAAGCATTAGCTCCCCATAACATCGAGTTACAGCACCCTGATGATTTTCTGGCCTTCCTGATTGACCTAAGACCCATGAAAGTTGTTCAAGCCCTTACAATTGTTCAGGAACGGCTACAAAATCCACCAAAGACTTTAGAAGATTATTTGAACAATCTATTAGGGCAGGGGCTACCCATTTCAGTTTCAATGCTGCGGGCGATTTTTTACGAATCCTAGGGACTATATAAAGGGCATCTCGAGAAATTGCTCAACCTGCTGAAAATAGAGGCTGAAACCATTGAAATCTTGTTTAGGATCGCCTCGGATTTTGAATTAATCGAGGTGCCCTAAAGATAACGTGGGTTCATACTTGGCATCAGACTAAACAACGTGAGTTCTGGATAAGAAAGGGTGAGAGCCGTAGGCTGAAATAAGCAAACAATTCAGCAACTCTCACCCCTATGTCTAGCTTAGAAGACCTTTTCTGCTCAGTCGATGACTTCTGCCAACGTTTTGAACCCCAATGGCAACAGCAACTTTTGCACAGTGGGCTACAAACCCGGAAGCGGAGCCGACAACTGTGCCTGAGCGAAATGACCCTGACTGAAAAAAGTGGACAAACTCCAAGAGTCGCCAATGAAGGAGAATGTCCAAATGAGCCAAAAACCAAGACGAACATTTACTGCCGAACAAAAAGCTCAAGCTGTGGCAATTGTGCAACAGTCAGGGAAGCCGATCAGCCAAGTGGCCCAGGAAATGGGATTGACAGAAAGTGCCCTACGCCAATGGGTCAAACAAGCAACCATTGACCAGGGTGGTGGCAACCAAGGAGCATTGACGACGCAGGAACGGGTGGAACTGACGGCATTACGCAAAGACTTGAAGCGGGTCGAGATGGAGCGTGATTTCCTAAAAAAAGCCGCAGCCTTCTTTGCACGGGAAAGTTCAGACCCTATGAGCTAATCGATGCCCAGAAGGCACATTTTCCCATCAGCCTGATGTGCCAGGTCTTAAAGCAATCGAGGAGTGGCTATTATGCCTGGTGCAACCGACCATTATCACCCCGAGGTAAGGAGAATGAGACATTGAGCCAAATGATTCAACAGATTCAGCAAGAGAGCCGTCAAACCTATGGCTCACCGAGGATACAAGCAGCCTCCGTCAAGCGCTGGTTTATTATTTCACTCAGACCGGGGGTCACAATATGCCAGTCACGACTATCAACAGGCACTAAGGCAAGCTAATATAGCCTGTAGTATAAGCCGTCGGGGCAACTGCTGGGATAATGCGGTCGCTGAACGCTTTTTCGGCACGATAAAAACCGAGCTGATTCACCCCACGGTGTTTCCAAACCGGGCGATTGCCAGGACGACCATTGTTGAATGGATTGAAGTCTTCTACAACCGTAAACGCCTTCATTCCACTCTCGGTTTTCTATCCCCTGCTCAATTTGAGGATCAGTATTACCGCTCCCTAATTTCACCCATTTCCGCTTAATTTCACTGTCCACTTTTTCCAGACAAGGTCAAAATCATGACGATTGTGATTGCTTTTCACCAGCAGGGCTACCGCACGTTCAAGGACTATTGCAGATGAAGACATGATTAGGACAAAATAAAATCGAACCCCAGATGTCTTCTCACCCCTATGCCTTTACCCTATAGCCTCGACCTCCGTCACAAAGCCTTGCGTGCCATCGACCAAGGAGAGAAAAAAACACAGGTCTGTCGCCTGTTCAATATCAGTCGCAACACCCTTGATTTGTGGCTCAAGCGTCGTCAGCAGACCGGTAGTGTCGCCCCAAACACCCACTATCGTCGAGGTCCTGCCCCCAAAGTTAATGACTTAGATGCCTTTGGCACCTTTGCCCAAGAACACGGTCATCTCACCCAACAGCAAATGGCCGAGCGTTGGCCGGAAGCGATCAGTAATCGTACCATCGGTAAAGCCTTGAAACGCATTCAATTCACCCGTAAAAAAAAACTTACGGCTACCGCGAGCGCAATGAAGATCGCCGCCAAGCCTTCTTGACGCAACTGGCTCATTATGACCCAGCCGAGATTGTTTATCTCGATGAAGCTGGAGTGGACAATACCATAGACTATCCTTACGGGTATTGCCATCAGTCTGAACGCTTTCATGCTCTGAGGCTAGGACATCGCACCCAACGCATCAGTATGATTGCAGGTTGGTGTGATCGCCAAATACTAGCCCCGATGACCTTTGAGGGATATTGCAACAGTGACCTATTCGAGAACTGGGTAGAGCAGTTTTTAGTGCCTGAACTGAACGCAGGTCAACTCGTTGTCCTTGACAATGCGAGCTTTCATCAATCGCAGCGGACTCAAGAGTTAATTGAACAGGGTGCATCCAGCCTGTTATTTTTGCCGCCTTACTCCCCTGACTTGAACAAGATAGAGAAATTTTGGGCACGGTTAAAGC